>NZ_JARAYJ010000069.1:0-19490 GCF_033794345.1 Streptomyces niveiscabiei | reverse complement strand
AAGTCGTCGTCCACGATCCACGGCCGAGTACTCACACCATCCCGAACGGCCGAATCCTCACATCGGTCACGCCCAACCAGGACACTTCAACAAGATCGTCTTACGAGCTCTTAGCGTTGTTTCTTCGGCGAGAACTACTGGCCCCCTGAGGTGCCGTGGGGCGGGTTCAAGGGGTCGGGGTACGGGCGGGATCTGTCGCTGTACGCGCCGGAGGACTTCTCGCGGACGAAACACGTGCTGCACAACAGGGGGCGCTGACAACCCGGTTGGGGGTGACCGCTGTGCTGGTCACCCCCGTACGGGATCACGTGGTCCGTGGCGCCGGGGGTCTCGTGATCGCCGTCAGGGCCACCGCCGCCAGCGTCACCGCGCCGACCGTGACGAACGCCGTGCTGTAGCCGTCGCCCGCGAGGTGCGCGGTCGTGAGCGGGCCGATGACTCCGGCGAGGCTCCAGGAGACGAGCATCGGCCCGTAGACGGCGCCGATGTGGGCGACGCCGAAGAAGTCCCCGGCGGTCGCGGGCATCGTCCCGAAGCCGCCGCCGTTCGCGAGGCTGACCGCGCAGACGAGGGCGGCGAAGAGCGCGGGGTCGTGGGCCCAGGGCAGGGCGAGGAGCCCGAGGCCCTGGATGATCAGGAGCGCGGCGAACGTCCGCATGCGGCCCGCCCGTTCGGAGATCGCGCCGGCCAGCGGGCGGCCCACGCCGTTGAAGACCCCGGCCGCCGCGGTGAGCGCCGCCGCCGAGGAGGCGTCGTAGCCGGAGATGGCGTGCGCGGCGGGGGCGAGCACGCTGACGAGGCTGGTGCCCGCGAGGGAGCTGGCCAGCAGGATCGTCGCGAGGAGGTACCACTCGCGGCTGCGCAGCGCCTCACGCGCGGTGAAGGAGGGCCGTACGCTCCGGCCGACCACGACGGACGCGGAGGCGGGCGGGTTCACGAACAGCCAGGCCGCCGGCAGGGTCATCGCCGCGCAGAGGAGGCCCATCGGCAGGAACGCCTGGGTGGGCACGGTCTCGTAGCGGTGGACGAGGGCCGCGAGGACCGGCGCGCTGAGCACCGGTCCGAGGCCGAAGCCGCCGACGCTGATGCCGGTGATCAGGCCGCGCTTGTCGGGGAACCAGCGCTGGAGCAGGGCGGTCGGCACGATGTACCCGATGCCGAGTCCGACTCCGGAGACGACGCCGTAGCAGACGATCAGGATCCACAGGTCGGCCGCGTCCCGGGCGGCCGAGCAGGCGACGATCCCGGCCGAGTAGACGCCCGCGCCGATCATCGCCGTGACCCGTGAACCGTGCCGCTCCTGGAGCCGGCCGCCGCACCAGGTCCCGACGAACACCATCCCGACGGCGACGCTGAACGGCAGGGTGGCCCGCGTCGCGTCGAACGCGAACGTCGAGCCGGGCTCCCTCAGGGCCCGCGCGAACACGCTCCACGAATAGACGGACCCCAGGGCGAGTTGGAACACCACCGCCGCCACGGCGACCCAGATCCGGTGCCTCTTGCGGGTACGGCGCATCAGCACCGGCATCGACACGGACACCACCACACGCCGGGCGGCGTCCGGCCGTACGTACGCGTGTCCCTCAGGGGACTTGTCGACAACAGACTTCACAACCAACCACCTCGGTATAGCGGACGAACGTTTCGGCTCCGCAGTCGATCACCGGGGGTGGGGCATGTTCCGTACGGCACACGGGGAGTTCACTCAACGGGGTACGCGGTCCGGGCATCCGGCAGGAGGCGTCGTAACCGGTGGGCGGGAGTGTCGTTGGGACTGCGACCTCACCGCGCCGGGAGGCCCAACCGCCGGGTCGGCCGGGCGAGTTCATCACTCACGGAAGCCCCAACCGGCGTCGGGCCCGGTCCGCCACCTCCTCGAGGTCGAAGGCCGCTGGGCGGGGGGTTCGGGGAGGGCGCGGGTGCGGGTCGTGGCCGACCCGGTCGCCCCCCTCCGCTCATCGCTCGAATCGACCGAAACCCGGCGGCGAGATCGTTCCCGGCCCTATCATCGGGCTTGCCCTCGGGGGAACAAGGATGGTGAGCGGGATGGGCCGGCGGCGCGCTCTGGTGGTCGGGATCGCGGAGTTCGCCGCCGATTCGCGGACCGCGCCCGACGCGGAGGAGGCGATCGGCTCCGCGGCCTGGCCGCCGCTGCCCGAGGCCGGTGACTGGGCGGACCGCGCCGCCGCGGTGCTCGACGAACTCGGCTACCAGGTGACCCTGCTGGCCGGGGAGAAGGCGCCGACGGCGGCCGACCTGGGCGCGGCCGTGACCCGCACCCTCCAGGAGGCGGGCCCGGACGATGTCGTGATCGTCCACGTGATCACCCACGGCGACCAGCCCGCCGACCTGGACACCGTGTACGCGATCGGCGCCGACGGGCGGCGCGACGAGGCGTGCAACGTCGACACGTGGGTGCGGACCGTGGTCGCCGGCGGCGACGCCCGGCCACGGACCCTGTTCCTGCTCGACTTCTGCCGCTCCGGCGTCGCCGCCGTGCCCCGTTGGCACCGCCGCCCGTTCCAGGCGTCCAACCGGGCCTGGGTCCTCGCCGCGTCGGCCCCCGACTCCGACGCGTTCGACTGCGCCTTCAGCCGCGCCGTCGTCCAGACCCTCCGGGAGGTCGCGGCGGGAGACTTCTGCACGCATCCGTCCCGGCTCACCGTCCCGTACCTGGCGGTGTCCGCGCGCATCCGGGACGTCGTCGCGGACGGCGACGGCGACGACGTCCTGCTGCCGATCCAGGAGCCGACCGGGACTCCGATCGACACGATGACGGCGGCCCGGCTCGATCTGCCGTTCTTCCCGAACCCCGACCACCGGCGCGTCGCCTTCGACGACGCCCTCGCCGCCATGGACGACCGGCTCGCCGAGTTCGCGCGCGAGGTCGACCACCTCGTCGACCCCCGCCATTTCCGTGACCGCGCGGCTGCCCGCTGGGAGGCCGGCCGCCGGCCGGGGCTGTTCCAGGGCCGTGAGCGCGAACTGCGGGCGCTCTCGGCATCGATCGACGGAGCGGGCGCGGCGGCGCCGTGGATCGTCACCGGCAGCCCCGGGGTGGGGAAATCGGCCCTGCTCGGGGTGCTGGTGTGCGCGGCCCACCCCACGCTGCGGCACGCGACCGAGGAGGTGTGGGGCCACCTGCCCGCGCCGGCCGCCACGCCGCACCTCGCCGCCGTACACGCCCGCCAGCAGGCCGTCGACGCCATCACGGCGTCCCTGCTCACGCAGCTCGCGCCGGAGCCGGCGGCCGAGCCCGAGGCGCCGGCGTCGGTCGGGGCGCTGCTGGAAGCGGTCACCGGCCGGCCCGTCGCCCCGGTGATCGTGATCGACTCGCTGGACGAGGCCATCGACTCCGAGGAGCTGAGCGCACGCCTGGTGGTGCCACTCGCCCGCGCGCGCAGGGCGGACGGCTCCGCGGCGTGCCGGCTGATCGTCGGCATGCGCCCCTGGGAGGAGTTCGAGCCGCTGCGGCGGGCCGTCGCCCTCGCGGGCGGCACAGTCCTGGACCTCGACCAGGTCCCGGCCGCCGAACTGGCCGAGAACCTGCGCGTGTACGTCCAGCGCGTCCTGCGGGCCGGCCGCTGGTACGGCTCGGTGGACGGCCACGGGTTCGTGACCGCCATCGCGGACGGCGTCGCCGCCACGCTGACCCGTACCGGCGATGCCCAGCCGCGGTGGGGCGGGTTCCTGATCGCCCGGCTGTTCGCCGAGTACGTCGCCCACACGCTGCCCCCGGTCACCGACCAGGACCAGGCCGAGCGGCTGCTCGCCCAGATCCCGGCCTCGCTGCCCGAGGTCCTCGAGATGTCGCTGCGCCGGCCCGAGGCCGGCCCCTGGATGCGTCCGGTGCTGGCCGCGCTGGCGCACGCGCGCGGCGTGGGCATGCCACCGAAGATCATCCAGGCGGTCGCGCCCCTGTACGCGCCGCAGGACCTGGGACCGCCCTCGACCCGGGACGTGCGCCGCGCCCTGGCGGACGGGCGTTTCTACCTCCGCCAGTCGGCCGACGTCAGCGGGACCAGCGTGTTCCGCCTCTACCACGAGAGCCTCGTCGAGTACCTGCGCGCGCACCCCCGGGCCGTACCCGCCGACGCGGCACCGGAGCCGGCGGCATGAGCGCCACGGACCACAGGGCACTCGCCGGCATCCTGCTGGCCCAGGTGGGCCGCCACCCCGACGGGTCACGCCGCTGGGCGGAGGCCGACCCGTATCTGCTGCGCCACGCCGTGCAGCACGCGGCCGAGGGCGGACGCCTCGACGAGCTGCTCTGCGACCCCGAGTTCCTGGTCTACGCCGACCCCGCCACCCTGATCCCGGCGCTGCCGGGCGCGTCCGGCCCGGACGCGGTCCTCGCCGCGACCGTCTACCGCAGCGCGCTGGAGGACCTCCCCTACGCGCCGCCCGAGCGGCGCCGCCAGTACCTCGCCGTCACCAGCTCCCGCGTCGGCGCCCAGGAGCTGACCCGGCGCCTCAGCCGGCCCTTCGGATCGCCGGCCCTCGCGCTGGAGCCGCTGTTCTCCACGGGCTCCCAGATCAAGCCCGCCGTACGCGCCGTGTTCGACGGCGACTTCCGGGTGCACGCGGTGGCGGTGGCCCGTACCGGTGGCCGGCAGGTCGCGGTCACCACCGGCACCGACCAGGAGGGCTACGACACGATCGTCCGGTTCCGCGATCTGCTCACGGGCGAGCCCTCGCTGCCGCCGATCACGCTCACGGGTGACCGCGAGCATCCGGGACGGGTGTCGCGGTACCGGGATGTGATCGCGGTGTCCGAGGTCGACGGCGCCGCCGTCGTGGTCCTCCGCTCGGAGGACGGGCTGGTCGTACGGTCGGTCGCCACCGGGGAGATCGTCCGTGAGCACCCCACGGGCGAGGGACACTGCCTGGCCACCGGGGTGCTGGCGGGGCGTGCGGTCGCCGCGGTCGACGAGGAGCCGGGGATCCTCGTACGCGACCTCGACACCGGGGCGCCCGTCGGGCCGGCGATCCAGGCGCCGGTGGAGCGTGTCTGCTCCCTGGAGATCGGCGAGATCGGCGATCACCCCGTCCTCGTCCACGCCACCGACAGCGGCCGGTACGGAGACGCGGACCCCGGCGGCACGTGCCGGGTCACCGACCTGTACAGCGGCGCCCAGATCGGCCCCGCCCACCGGTGCTCACCCCGGTCGGGCACGGTGATCGCCCGCCTCGGCCTGCACCGGGGCCGCCCTGTCGTCGTCCTGGGTCCCCGGCACGTGCACACCGACAAGAACGGCGAGCGCCATCACCCCAGCGTCGAGATCCGGGACGTCTTCACCGGCGAGGAACGGTTCCCCTCCTGGACGCAGTTCGAGGGGGTCGCGGCGCTGGCGGTGACGCTGATGGACGGCCACGCGGTGCTCGTGGCCGGCGACGGCGGCGGCGCCGTGACCGTACGGGACCTGAGCGGCGGCGGCCGACCGTACGAGCTGCTGCGCGTCGGGGTCGCCCAGGGCCGGGTGGGCGACCTCGGGATCGCCCGGGCGGACGGGCGCGTCCTGGTCCTCGCCGCGTGCGACGACGGCGCCCTTCGGGTGGCCGACCTGTCACCGTCGGACCCGAGCCCGGCCAATCCGTCTCCCGGCCACCGGATCGGCGTCGAGTCCATCGCCCTGACCCGGATCGGCGGGCATCCGGTGGTGCTCAGCGGCGGCCATATCGGCGACCTCTACCGCCGTGACGCCCGCACCGGGTCGGGGACGGCGTGGATGCGGCACGGGGACCGCCGGATCACCGACATCGCGGTGACCACGATCGACCGGCACCCGGTGGCGGTGACCGGAAGCCCCCGGCACGGCGTACGGCTGCACGACCTCGCGTCGGGACAGCCCCTCGCCGACTACCGGTCGCCCGGCGACGACAAGGAATGGGTGTACTCCGTCGACGTGCTCCGCCTGGACGGCCGGCCGGTCGTCGTGGGAGCGGGGCACCGCGGCCTCGTCTGGATGTGGGACCTGCTCGACGGCGAACGCCTGCTGCGCTGGAAGGTGCCCGACGGCGACGCCCACCGGGCGGTCTGGCGCGGTCTGCTGGTGGACGGCGCGCCCGTGCTCGCCGGCGTCCAGGCGGAGTACGGACCCACCACCGGCCACATCGCCCTGTACGACCTCGCGAGCCGTACCCGGCGCGACGTCGTCATCCAGGCGTTCGAGGGATACAACGCCACGCAGAGCCTCGCCGTACACGAGCACCGGGGCGTCCCGCTCGTCGCGTTCGCGGACTTCGAGGGCACCCTCGCGGTGTGGGACGCGAGGACCGGCAACCTCGTCAGCCGCGTCGTCAACGACGCCGACACGGAGCGCCCGCAGACCGCGCTCGCCTGCGGTGACGTCGGCGGCCGTGCCGTCTGCGTGGTCGGCACCCAGGCCGGCCACCTCGGCGTCCATGACCTCCTCACCGGCGAGCGGCTCGCCGACACGGTGCTTCCCGGCGGGTGGGTCCGCTGCGTCGACATCGACGACGGCCTGGTGGCCGTCGGGTACGGGCAGGAGGTCGCCGTCCTGGACCTGGGCGGTGCCCTCGGGGGAGGCGGCTCGTGACACGCGTCCTGGGGATCCACGGCGTCGGGAACCACGACCCGCGCCGCACCGCCGCGGAGGCCGCCGAGCGGCTCGCGGCCACCTGGCGCCGGCATCTCAGCGCCGGCGGCGCCGAGGTGCGGCCGGACGACGTGCGGGTCGCGTACTGGGCCCACCACCTGCACCGACGGCGCCGCCAAGGGCCCGGGACCGACCCCCTCGGCCTGTCCCCGGCCGAGCTGGAGGTGCTCGCCGCCCTGGTCGCCGGGGTCGACGCGACGGCCGTACGGCAGGGCCGGCTGACGCTGCCGCTCCGGCAGGCGATCACGCTGCTCGCCGCGCGCCGGGGCGTCAGGGTGCCGGTGATGTCCGCCTTCGTCGCGGTGTTCTGCCGCGAGGTGCACGCCTACCTGGGGCATCCCGACGCGCCCGGGCGGGCCTCCGTACGCGACTCGGTGGCCGAGGCCGTCGTCGAGCACCGGCCGCGAGTGGTGATCGCGCACTCGCTCGGCTCGGTGATCGCGTACGAGGCGCTGTGGTCGCGGCCCGGGCCCGACGTCGACCTGCTGGTGACCCTCGGCTCGCCGCTCGGCCTGCCGTCCGTCGTCTTCGAGCGGCTGTGCCCCGCGCCCCGAGGCGGCTTCGGGCAGCGGCCACCCCGGGTCCGGCGATGGGTCAACCTGGCCGATCCGGGCGACATCGTCGCGATCCCCCGGTGGCTGTCGACGAAGTTCGCCGGGGTGGACACCGACGCAGAGGCGTCGATCCACTCGGTCGACTTCCACCGCGTCGCCTCCTACCTCCGCCTCCCCGACGTCACCCGGGCGATCACCGAACTCGGGTGAGCGGTCGCGCCGCGACGGCTCCGGGTGCCGGGGTTGCCGCCGGTCAGCGGGTTCGGCGTCCAGGAAGGCGCCGAGGGCGGTGGGTCGGTTGTCCCGCGTCCCGGAACAAAGATTGGCCCATCGCCGTGGTGATGTCTAAACCGGTGTACAACCGTCGCTTCCGCTTCCCTCTGGAGGTACACCGTGTCGACCAGGCTCGACAACACAAGCCCGGACACCCTGCCACCAGCGGTGGCCAAGGCAGCCGACCTGCTGGCGGAAGCCGCCCGCACCGGGGTCGCTTGTCCGCCGGTGCGAACGCTGTTCGGTGAAGGCGGCGATCTGGAGACCGCGTACGCCGTGCAGCAGCTGAACGTCCGGCGCGGCCTGGCTGCCGGCCGCCGGATCGTGGGCCGCAAGATCGGCCTGACCTCGCCTGCCGTGCAGCGGCAACTCGGCGTCGACCAGCCCGACTTCGGCACGCTGTTCGCGGACATGGCCGTACCCGACGGCGGCGAGGTGGCCGCCGGGCGGCTGCTCCAGCCCAAGGTGGAGGCCGAGGTGGCGCTGGTGCTCGGCCGCGATCTGCCGGAGCGCGCGTGCACCGTGGTGGATGTGCTGCGGGCGGTCGACTTCGCGCTGCCCGCGCTGGAGATCGTCGACAGCCGGGTGCAGGGCTGGGACATCTTCCTGGTCGACACGGTCGCCGACAACGCCTCCAGCGGGCTGTACGTCCTGGGCGGCACGCCCGTACCGCTCACCGGCATCGATCTGCGCGCTGTGACGATGACCATGACCCGGAACAACGAGACCGTCTCGGAGGGCACCGGTGCGGACTGCCTCGGTGGCCCCCTCAACGCGGCGGTCTGGCTGGCCTCGGCACTCGCGGAGCGGGGCGATCCGCTGCGCGCGGGCGACCTGGTGCTGACCGGGGCCCTGGGCCCGATGGCCCCCGCCGCCCCTGGCGACGTTTTCGAGGCTCGCATCTCGAACCTGGGTTCCGTCCGGGTCGGCTTCGCCGAGGAAGAAGGTGAGCGATGAGCACCAAGGTCGCCGTCATCGGCTCGGGCAACATCGGCACCGACCTGATGATCAAGGTGCTGCGGCTGTCGGAGAGCCTCGACATCGCGGCGATGGCCGGCATCGACCCGGACTCCGACGGCCTGGCCCGCGCCCGCCGCCTGAAGGTGGCCACGACCCATGAAGGCGTCGAAGGACTCGTCCGGCTGGACGAGTTCGCGGACGTCGAGATCGTCTTCGACGCCACGTCGGCCGGCGCGCACCGGCACCACGAGGAGGTGCTGCGCCCGCTCGGCCGTACCCTCGTCGACCTGACCCCGGCCGCGATCGGCCCGTACGTGGTGCCGCCCGTCAACGGCGACGCCCATATCGACGCCCCGAACGTCAACATGGTCACCTGTGGCGGCCAGGCCACCATCCCGGTCGTCGCCGCGGTGGGCGCCGTCACCCCCGTGCACTACGGCGAGATCGTCGCCTCCATCTCCTCCCGCTCCGCCGGCCCCGGCACCCGGGCGAACATCGACGAGTTCACCGAGACCACCGCCGGTGCCATCGAGCGGGTCGGCGGCGCCCGGCGCGGCAAGGCGATCATCGTCCTCAACCCGGCGGAACCCCCGCTGATCATGCGGGACACCGTGCACTGCCTGGTCTCCGACTGCGCCACCGAGTCCGTCACGGCATCGGTCGAGGACATGGTCACGCGCGTGCAGGACTATGTGCCCGGCTACCGGCTCAAGCAGAAGGTGCAGTTCGCGAAGGTGGCGGCCGACGACCCGCTGCGCACCTTCGCCCCCGGCGCGGACGAGGTCCTCAAGGTCTCGGTGTTCCTGGAGGTCCAGGGCGCAGCCGACTACCTCCCGGCCTACGCAGGAAACCTCGACATCATGACCTCGGCCGCGCTGCGCACCGCGGAACGCATGGCCGCACACCGTGCCACGGAGGTGGCCTGAAGATGACCCGCCTGTACGTCCAGGACGTCACCCTGCGGGACGGCATGCACGCCGTCCGGCACCGCTACACCCTCGACCAGGCCGCCACGATCGCCGCCGCCCTGGACGCCGCCGGAGTGGCCGCGATCGAGATCGCCCACGGCGACGGCCTGGCCGGCTCCAGCGTCACCTACGGCGTCGGCGCCCACACGGACTGGGAGTGGATCGAGGCGGTGGTGGGCGCCGTGCGCCGGGCCGTCCCCACGACTCTTCTCCTGCCCGGCATCGGAACGGTCCACGACCTCAAGCAGGCGCACTCCCTGGGCATCCGCTCGGTGCGCGTCGCCACGCACTGCACCGAGGCCGACATCTCCGCCCAGCACATCGCCGCCGCCCGGGAGCTGGGCATGGACGTCGCCGGGTTCCTGATGATGTCCCACATGGCCGAGCCCGCCGAACTCGCCCGCCAGGCCAAGCTGATGGAGTCCTACGGCGCGCACTGCGTGTACGTCACCGACTCCGGCGGTCGCCTCACCATGGACGGCGTCCGCGACCGCGTCCGCGCCTACCGCGACGTCCTCGACCCGGCCACGGAACTCGGCATCCACGCCCACCACAACCTCGCCCTGGGCGTGGCCAACACCGTCGTCGCCGTCGAGCACGGTGTGGTCCGCGTCGACGCCTCCCTCGCCGGCCAGGGCGCCGGCGCGGGCAACTGCCCCCTGGAGGCCTTCGTCGCGGTCGCCGACCTGCTGGGCTGGGAACACGGCTGCGACCTGTTCCCGCTGATGGACGCCGCCGACGACCTCGTACGACCACTCCAGGACCGCGAGGTACGGGTGGACCGCGAGACGCTCACCCTCGGCTATGCCGGCGTGTACTCCAGCTTCCTGCGCCACGCCGAGACCGCCGCCGCCCGCTACGGCCTGGACACCCGCAGCATCCTCGTCGAGGCCGGCCGGCGGCGCATGATCGGCGGCCAGGAGGACATGATCAGCGACATCGCCCTGGATCTGTCCGCGCAGGCGGACACCGCGTCCTAGACCGGTGCGCCGTCGGCTGTATCTGTCCCCGCTGGTGTGCGGGCGTCGTCAGTGACGGGCTCGGGGTGTCAGAGGTGTTGCTCCGTCGCCCTGATGCGGTCGTACTCGTCCTGGCGTTCGTCGGTGATGTAGGCCGGGATCGGGAAGTCCCACCAGCCGGGGACCCAGGGGCCGGCGGCGTCGCGGTCCGTGGGGACCTCGATCACGGCGGGGGCGCCGGACCGGACCGCCTTGCGCAGCGTCGGTTCCAGGGACTCGGCGTCGCCGACCTTCCACGACTCGATGCCGAAGGCCCGGCCCATGGCCGCGAAGTCGGGGCTGTACGGCGAGCCGTCGGGGTGCGAGAACTCGGTGCCGATGTGCCGCGAGGTCTGCTTGCGCTGGCCGCCGCGGATCGACATGTAGCCCGCGTTGTTCTGGACCACGAAGATCACCGGCGCGCCGGCGGTGACGCTGAGGGCGATCTCCTGGGAGGTCATGAGGAAGTCGCCGTCGCCGAGGACGCACACGACCGGGCTGTCGGGCCGGGCGAGCTTGGCCCCGACGGCGGCCGGGATCGCCCAGCCCATGGAGGAGAAGCCGCCGGAGGTGAGGTGGGTGCGGGGGTGGTAGACCGGGAAGGTCTGCTTGACCGCACCCTGGGTGTTGCCCGAGCCGGCGACGATGATCGCGTCACGCGGGAGCACATTGCGCAGGGCGCCGAGCGGGCGCTGGGAGGTGAAGGGGAAGCGGTCGCTGTCGCGGCGGCCGGCGAGCTTCTCCTCCCAGTCCCGCTTGAGCCGGGCGAGTTCCGCGAGGTACTCGGAGCGGTCGACGCCCTGGGCGGGCAGGGAGTCGACGATGGCGGCGACGGCGCGCTGCGCGTCCGCGACGATGCCCACCTCGGCCGGGTAGTTCTTGCCGATCTCGTGCGGGTCGATGTCGATGTGGATGAGCTTCGCGGGCGGGATGGAGAAGCTGATGCCCTTGGCGTAGCTGGAGGCGGACCAGTCGGTGAAGCGGCAGCCGACCGAGATGACGACGTCGGCGGAGCTCGCGATCGCGTTGCCCGTCATGGTGCCGGTCTGGCCGACGCTGCCGGCGAACAGCTCGTGGTCCTCGGGGAAGGCGCTCTTGCCGTTCCACGTGGTGACGACCGGGATCTGCCACCGCTCGGCGAGTGCGAGGACCTGGTCGGACGCCTCGGAGGTGATCGCGCCGCCGCCGACGACGATGACCGGCCGGTTGGCCGCGCGCAGCACGTCGACCGCGCGGTCCACGGCCTCGGGGTCGGGGTGCTGACGGCCCACCGGGATACGCCGCTCCAGGTCGTGGAGCTCGACGTTCGCGGCCTCGGCCTGTACGTCCATGGGGACTTCGAGGTGTACCGGGCCGGGGCGGCCGGTCAGCATGGAGTTGAAACAGCGGTGCAGGACGAAGGGGAGTTCCTCGACCCGGGTGACGACCCAGTGCCGCTTGCTGACGGCCTCGGCCACCTTGGGGAAGTCGTTGGCCGTGTAGCGGTCGAGTTCCTGGAGCAGCCCGTGGCCGCGCATGTGGGTCGGCGGGCCGCCGGTGACGACGAGCACGCTGGTCGAGTCGGTGAACGCGGTGCCCATGCCGATGACGGTGTTGCTCGCGCCGGCGCCGATGGAGGTCACAGCGGCCTGCGGGCGGCCCGTGACGCGGTAGTAGCCGTCGGCGAGGTGGACGGCGCTCTGCTCGTGGAAGGTCTGGACGAAGGGGATCCTGGACTCGTCGTCGAGGAAGGCGTCGGTCAGTGACCAGATGCCGTGGCCGGGGATGCCGGCGACGACGTCGACCCCGTAGTTGCGCAGGGTCCGCGCGACGATCTGGCCTCCGGTGAGGACGGGCATGGCGGGTTTCCTTTCGGTGGTGGCTCAGTCGGAGGTGCGGGCGGCCCAGGCGAAGCCCTGGGTGCACAGGCGGGTGACGTCCGGGTTCTGGAGGTCGTCGAGGTCGTGGCCGACCGCGCTGTAGAAGACGCGGCCCTCGCCCCAGGCGCGGGTCCATGCCTGGGGGATCGTCTTTCCCTCCAGCCAGGGCAGGTGCTCGCCGGTGAAGGCGGTCTCGGCGAGGACGTGGTTGTTGGGGTCGACCGACATGTAGTACTGCTCGGAGGCGACCCGGAAGTCCTTCACCCCGGCGGTGATCGTGTGGTCGGTGTCCGTGATCGTGACCTCGTAGGGGTACTTCACGCCTTCGCCGGCGGGGTGTTCGAGGAAGCTGCCGCCGAGCAGCCAGTGGTACTTGAGGCTGGTGCGGAACGCGGCGGCGGCGCCGTGCCAGGCGGCGATCCCGGTGCCGTTCTCCACCGCGCCCAGCAGGTTCGCCTCCTGGGCGGCGGTCAGGCCCTCGGACAGCAGGGCGTTGTTCCAGTTGAGCGCGATGAGGCCGTAGCCGGTGAGGTCGGCGTCGAGGGAGAAGATGTCGTTGGTCTCCTCGACGTCGAACCCGAGGTTCCTGAAGATCGGGAGGGCCCATTCCTCGGCCACCTGGTAGGGCTTGTGGCCGGGCCAGCCGCCGTACAGATACAGAACGCGGGTCATGCGGTGCTCCCTGAGGTCGTACGGGCAAGGGCTTCGGCGCGGCTGCGCAGACGCTCGGCCACCTCGATGGCGTCGCCTTCCGGCGCGGTGGACTTGCGCTCCGGCTTGGCGGTCGACAGGTACACCAGACCGACGGCCGAGACGACGAGGAACCCGATGAGTGCGATCCACCGGTCCACGAAGGGGGTTGCGGAGTCGCCGGTGGGCCAGGCGAGAAGGACCATCCCGAGCACGCCGTAGAGCAGGGCGGCCACGTTGACCACGAAGCCCCAGCGGCCCAGCGTCCAGGCTCCGGCGGGCCGCCAGCCCTTCAGGCGCATCCGCAGCGCGGCCAGGACGACCATCATGAACGCCGCGTATCCGGCCAGCATCTGGAACGCCGCGATCTTGGTGAGGGAGTCGGGCGAGTAGTAGACGAACACGAAGAGCAGCAGCGGCAGGACGTTCACGGCCAGCAGCGCGTTCATGGGGACGCGGTGCCTGCGGGTGATCCGCGAGAAGACGCGGGCACCCGGGAACATGTCGTCGCGGGCGAAGGAGAAGACGATCCGGCTGGCGGCGGCCTGCTGGCTCATCACACCCGCGATGAAGGACGTCATGATCACCATGAGTACCGCCTTCGTGCCGACGGTGCCGACCGAGCTTTGCAGGATCGAGGGGATCGGGTTGGTGTCCTTGCCGGACAGGATCGAGGCGAGGTCCGGAGCCGCGAGTGCGTACCCCACGAAGGCGAACAGCGCGGCCACCCCGCCGACGGCGACGGTCAGCTGCATGGCTCGCGGGATGCTGCGGGAGGGGTTGGGAACCTCTTCCGCGATTTCGCCGCATGCCTCGAAGCCGTAGAAGAGGAACAGCCCGACCAGGGATGCGGCGATGAAGGCCATGATGTAGCTGTCGTGGCTGGAGCTGCTGGTCTCGAAGAAGATCGAGACGGAGTTGCGCCGCTCGAAGACCAGCAGGTAGAGGCCCACGAGGACGATGCCGATCAGTTCCGCGGCGAGTCCGATCTTCGAGATCAGCGCCAGTGTCCTGGTGCCGAAGCAGTTGCAGATCAGGCAGACGACGCTCACCGCGATCGCGATCCACAGGCGCTGGGCGGGAGTGGAGCTGACGGCGGGCTCGCCGGCGGTTCCGGCGAACAGGCTGGCCGCGAAGTCCGAACTGAAGAGCGCGGTGCTGGTGATGCCGATGGTGATGCAACAGATGTACGTCCAGGCGTTGAACCAGGCATAGCGCCCGTTCCACAGCCGTCTGACCCACTGGTACAGGCCGCCCGCGAGGGGGAATTGCGAGACGACCTCGCCGAAGACCAGCGCGACCAGGAACTGCCCCGCGCCGACGATGCCGATCCAGAAGACGGACGGCCCGCCGGCGGTCGCCAGACCGACCGAGAAGAGGGCCACGACACCCACGAGGGGCGAGAGGTACACGAAGCCCAGGGCGAAGTTCCCCCACAGGCTGACCTTGCGGTCGAACTTCTGCTCGTAGCCGAGTACGGCGAGCATTTCCGCGTCCGCGGCCGAGGAGACAGGGCTCTGGGCCCCGCCTGATCGGCCTACGGGGGTGGATGTGGGCGCCGCGTGCGCCTCATTGTCCGTAGCTGACATGACGATCTCCGTGAGTCGAGGGGGACGTACTCCTTGTCGAACGGCTGCCGGGCTGCTTCAGCGATCCGGCATAAGTCGCGATCCGTCATCGCGGATCAGCTCTGCTCGAAGGTGTGGTCGGTCCAGTCCAGCCGGGCCGATCCGTACCGCGCGGCGCGGACGTCACCGGAGCGCGCGTGTCCCTCGAAGTTCTCGATGCGTGAGGCCCTGCCGCAGATCTCGCCGAGCCGGGCGCTGGAGGCGGGGTCCCGGACCTCCTGGTAGGTCACGGTCTTGAGGTACTTGCCGACCCAGAGGCCGCCGGTGTAGCGGGCCGCGCCCAGGGTGGGCAGCACGTGGTTGGCGCCGATGACCTTGTCGCCGTACGCGACGCAGGTCTTGTCCCCGAGGAACAGGGCGCCGTAGTTGCGCATCCGGTGCAGCGCCTCGCGGGGCTCGGCGGTGAGGATCTGGACGTGCTCGCTGGCGTATTCGTCGGCGAGCGCGTAGGCGGCGTCCAGGGTGGGGACGACGATCACCTCGCCGTGGTCGCGCCAGGCGGGGCCGGCGACCCCGCCGGTGGGCAGGTCGGGCAGGAGCTTGTCCACCCAGGCGATGGTCCGCCGGCCCACCTCCTCGGAGGTCGTGACGAGGACGGCCGGGGAGTCGGGGCCGTGCTCGGCCTGGGACAGCAGGTCCGTCGCCACCACGAAGGGGTCCGCGGTGTCATCGGCGACGATCAGCACCTCGGTCGGTCCGGCGAAGAGGTCGATGCCGACCTCGCCGAACAGCTGGCGCTTGGCTTCCGCGACGTAGGCGTTGCCGGGGCCCGCGAGCATGTCGACGGCGTCGATGGTCTCGGTGCCCAGCGCCAGGGCGGCCACGGCCTGGACGCCGCCCATGACGTAGATCTCGTCGGCTCCGGCCAGGTGCATCGCGGCGATGCTGACGGGCGGCGGGGCGCCCCGGTCCGGCGGGGTCGTCGCGGCGACCCGTTCGACACCGGCGACCTTGGCCGTCAGGACGGTCATGTGGGCCGACGCGGTGAGGGGGTAACGGCCGCCGGGCACATAGGCGCCGGCCGCCCCGATGGGGATGTTGCGCTGCCCCAGGAACACTCCGGGCAGGGTCTCCACCTCGAAGGCGGTGAGGGAGTCCCGCTGCGCCTGGGCGAAGCCCCGGACCTGCTTCTGGACGAACCGCAGGTCGTCGAGGACCGTCTCGGGAACCGAGGAGACGACGGCGGCGATCCGGTCGGGGCCGAGCCGGTAGGACTCCGGGCTCCAGTCGTCGAACTTCTGCGACCAGCGGCGCACGGCGGCGTCGCCGTTCGCCCGTACGTCGGCGATCACGTCCGCGACGGTCTCGACGATGTCCGGACGGCTGGTCCGCGACGTCTTCACGGCGACAGGAGCCTTGATGGCCTGGTGGTGGGCTGACACTCTGCACTCCTTGCACGGGTCGTGCCTGCGGGCTTGCCCTGAAGTCTGGGGAAACGGGGGGTGTGAGGACAGGCACAGTGTGTGCAATATTGAGCGCGTTTCCTGCACACATCGAGGTAATGGCTCATGGCTGAAGTCCTGACTGTCCGCGCCGCGCTGGAGCTCGAGGTGTTCTCGCGCACGACCGTGCGGGTGTACGCCGGGGAGAGGAATCTCGACCGTCCCGTGCGCTGGGTGCACACCGGCGAGATCCCGGACATCCACCGCTTCCTCACCGGTCAGGAGATGCTGCTGACGGCGGGCCTCGGCATGGGGGCGACGCCGTTCGAGCAGCGTGCCTTCATCCGGCGGCTCGCGGACGCCCACGCGGCCGTGCTCGTCGTCGAGCTGGCCGGGCGCATGTTCGACGCCATGCCTGAGGCGGTGGTCGAGGAGGCGGAGGCGGTCGGTCTGCCCCTGGTGGGACTCGCCGACGAGATCCCCTTCGTCGAGACCTCCGCGCAGGTCCACGAGGTGCTGGTCGGGATGCGCGTCAAGCAGCTGATCGCCGAGGAGGCCACCAGTCAGGCGTTCATGGATCTGCTCCTGGCCGACGAGGACTACGTCGGCGTGGTCAGGGAGCTGGCCCGGCGCACCGGGCACCCCGTGGTGCTGGAGGACGTCGCCCACCAGATGCTGGCGTACGGCGGCGCGACGCCGGAGGCCGACCGGGTCGTGGACGAGTGGGGCGCGCACTCCCGGGCGATCCACGAACGCCACACCTCGCTCGCGACGCAGGACCCCGGGGTGCCGACCGCTCCGGCGGCCTCGTTCCGCGAGGTCGCGCCCTGCGCCCGGCAGCCCGTGGTGCTCCGGGGCGAGTCATGGGGCTGGCTGCACCTCCTGCACGGCGGACAGCGGCCCGGCCCGCCCGAACTGCGCACGCTGGAGCGGGCCGCCGCGGCCGTCGCGATCTCGCTGCTGAGCGAGCGGGAGAGCGGCGCCCGCGCCTCCCAGCGCCAGACGGCGCTGCTCAACCGGCTGCTGCTCGGGGACATCACCGGAGAGCGGTTCGTGATCCTCGGCCTGGCGCTCGGTCAGGACCTGCGCGGCCGGGACCTGATCGTCGTCACGGCATGGGCGGGGGACGAGGAGCCCGCCAAGGACCACCTCCTGGCCCGCCTTCTGGAGGACGCCGGCTGGCCCGCCGTCGTGGGCGACACCGGGGACTTCGACGTGGCGGTGGTGGGCCTGCCCGCACGCTCGGACGCCGGTCAGGTGCGGACGCTGCTGGCCGAGCACGGGGTACGGGCCGGCGTCAGCCGGATCGTGGAGCCGGCCGCCCTTCCGCTGGCCCTGCGCCAGAGCCGCAGCGCGGCCTCCGTCGCCGCCGCGGCCTCGACCGCGGAGGTGCGTCATTTCGACGACCTGGGGGCACTGCGTCTGCTCGTCGCCCTGTCGGAGGGGCCCGAGCTGAGGCGGTACGTCGAGGACGAGCTCGGTCCGCTCCTGGAACACGACGCGCTGGCGAAGAACCCCCTGCTGCCGACCCTGCGCACGTTCCTGGACCGCGGCGGCAACAAGGCGCGGGCGGCCGAGGGGCTCTTCGTCCAGCGGCGCACCCTCTACCACCGGCTCGACAAGCTCTCCGAGATCCTCGGCCTCGATCTCACCGAGGTCAGCAACCAGCAGCGGCTGCAACTGGCCGTGCGCGGACACGACCTGCTGCGCAAGCCGACGCTGCGGCGGGCGTGACCGCTACGGCGTTCTCGTCGCCTTCGCCAGGGCCGGCGCGATCCGCAAGGCGTTCGCCCCGATCGTCAGGGCCGGGTTGAGTGCCGCGGAGGACGGGAAGAACGACGAGTCGGTGACCCAGAGGTTCTCGACGTCATGGCTGCGGCACAGCGGGTCGAGCACGCTGCGCGCCGGGTCGTGACCGGCCACGGCGGTTCCGCACATGTGGGAGTTGGTCTCGATGCCCATGCGCTGGGTGAAGATCAGCGGATAGCCGGCCTTGCGGACCGCACGGGTCACCCGGCGCACGAGTTCGTGGTGGGGCGCGAGGTTGGTCGGCGTCCAGTCGATGAGGATGCGGTCGCCGTCCACCCGGACCCGGTTGTCCCGGGACGGGAGGTCCTCGGTCGTCAGGTAGATGTCGAGGCTCCTGGCGGCCATGAGCTTCAGGGCCCAGTTCGGTGCCCACGGGCGCGCGGGCTTGAGCATGGGTGCCTGGAGCTTGCCCAGCATCTGGAGATTCCCGAGCGGGTAGCGCGTCCCCGGTCCGGCCTCGTAGAAGTCGTTCAGGCCGAGCGTCTTCTGCCACTGGGTGGGGTTGGTCCGCAGCGGGTTCACCCCGACGAAGAACGTGCTGTTGTGGACCATGTAGTTGCGGCCCAGCAGCCCCGAGGAGTTGGCGAGCCCCTCGGGGTGCGCGGCGCCGCCCGAACGCAGCAGCAGCGCGGCCGAGTTGACGGCACCTCCGGCGAGGGCGAAGGACTTGGCGTTGACGCGGATGATCCGGCCCGCGTGCCGTGCCTCGGCGGCGACGACCTTCCGGCCGTCGGGCGAGGTGATCAGGCGGGTGATCTCCGCACCCGTGAGGATCCTCACGCCGTCGCTCAGCGCGGGCAGCAGGAGCCGGTTCTCGGCGTCGGACTTCATGCCGGTGTCGTCCGGACAGCCGTCGGCGGTCGTCACGGCGGCGCGGTCGGCCTGGGTGCTGATGTTCAGGGCGTTCGGGGTGTGGAACGGGTGCAGGCCCTGCCGGCGCAGCGACCGGGAGAACCGCTCGATCTCCGGTTCGTGCTGGAGCGCCGGGTACGGGTAGGGCTTGGAGCGGGGCGGCTCGGTCGGGTCCTCACCGGTCTGCCCGTGCACCTGGAGCAGTTCCTCCATGGCGGTGTAGAAGGGCTCCAGGTCGTCGTAACCGAAAGGCCAGGCGCGCGAGACACCCTCGTGGTGTTCCACCTCGG
Organism: Streptomyces niveiscabiei; assembly: GCF_033794345.1. Classification (NCBI taxonomy): domain Bacteria; kingdom Bacillati; phylum Actinomycetota; class Actinomycetes; order Kitasatosporales; family Streptomycetaceae; genus Streptomyces; species Streptomyces niveiscabiei. The sequence continues at coordinate 607 of NZ_JARAYJ010000069.1, read as the reverse complement.
TGAAGTCGCTGCGCCGGAATCGGGGCAGCATCGCCCCGTAGAAACGGGTGTTTCCGCCCACCCAGTAATACACGCCCGGCGCGAAGGGCTTGCCGTTGCCGCCGTCGTACCAATAGCCGGCGTTTTTGTACCGGCCCTTGATGTACATCTCTGCGGGCTGCGAGTTCTCGGGTTCGCGAGGAAGGAAATGGCCCCGCTCGGCCACGAGCACATCGAGACCGGAGTCCTTCAGCGCCCAGGCCAGCGCGGACCCGCCCATGCCGGAGCCGATGACCAGGACGTCGGTGCTGATCTCCTCGGCGGTGCCGACTGATACGAGGGCCCCGGGCCGAAGTTCCGGGGGCGTGTAATCCTTGCGGACCGGGTCGGACATGGGTCGGGGTCTCCTCTTCGCCGCGGTATTCCGAAGAGAGCCTAAGCAGCGGCACGGACACGGCACATGCACGGAATGGGTAACGACCGCCGTCCTGATTGCTCACTTCGTGCATGGGCCGAGCGTGCCGGGTCTCCCTAAGACTTGTCCCGTAAATGATCTCTGACATGGTCGGTGACCTGCTCGTTTCTTCGTCATCCGGCCAGTGTGAGGTTGTGCAGTCGGGCGATGCCG
>NZ_JARAYJ010000068.1:0-20658 GCF_033794345.1 Streptomyces niveiscabiei | reverse complement strand
ACCCACCCCAGCCCCCTCCAGCCCGTCCGGCGTTTGAGGACGAGGCCCTTCGGGCCGATGGGGGTCCAGGGGGCGGAGCCCCTTGGCGGGGTGGAAGGGGCGGAGCCCCTTCGAAGGATGGGAAGGGTAGGGGCGGCGGGGGCGAGAAGAACCCGGCGCTACCTACTTCGCACACTCCACCTTGTCCGCAGTCGACTTGTTCGCCGCATCCGGCACCTTCGCGGCAGCGGTCATGGAAACCCCCGCCCCCTTGAAGTCCTTCCCCAGCGTCAGCGTCATCGTCGGCAGCCCTTGGGAGTTCGTGACACTCTTCCCCGGCTTCAGAGCAGTCCCCGGCAACCCCATGATCGCAGCCAGCTTCCGAGCCTGATCGGCCTGCTCGGGCCCGTACTCCAGCGTCGTATTGGCCAACTCCGCAGGCGCGTTCCCCGCGTTCTCGGACTTGGTCACACCCTCATCGTTCTGGAGCCAGCTCAGCGTCTCCTGAGCACTCCCGGCGACGGCCCCGCCGTTCATGACCTGAACCCGCACCTCGGACGCGGCGGACTGGGTCCCCTTGAGCCGAGCGGCAGCCTCCGCGGCAGCCGCCGACTTGGACTCCTTGGCCTTCTGCGCGACCTCGGTGAACGACACGTCGTCCCGGATCATCTGGAACACGGTGGGCGCGGCACTCTGATTGAGCACGACGGTCGCCTTGACCTTCTCGGCGGGGTTGTCGACGACGGGAATCGTCGCGAACGTCAGGTTCTTGACGTTGAGCTTCCCCAGCTCCAGCCCGAGATCCTTGAGCTTCCCGATGCTGTCGAGCTCGCTGTCGACGGTGAGCGCCTTCGTCCCCGCCTCGGCCAGCTTTATCATCTTCGCCGGATCGGTCAGCGTGTCGTTGGACTTGAGCTTCCGCATGAGCGCGCTGAGGAACTGCTGCTGGATCTGGATCCGGCTGAGATCCCCCCCGAACCCGACGGAGTGCCGCGTCCGCACGAACGCCAGCGCCTGCTCCCCCTCGATGAGATGCGTCCCCTTGGACAGCTTGAGGTGGGAGTCCTTGTCGTCGATGTCCTTGGCGAGGCACACCTCGACCCCGCCGACGGCGGACGTGAGGGTCTTCACCGCGTTGAAGTCGGCGACCATGAAGTTGTCCGGCGTGATCCCGGTCAGCTCGGTGACGGTCCGCATGGTGCAGCTGGGCGTCCGGTTCTGCTGCCCGAGGCTCGTGTTGAACCGTTTCCCGGTCTCACCCGGAATGACCTTGGTGGTCCCGTCGGCCTGCTCGGTGGGGCAGTCGGGGATGTCGACGATGAGGTCGCGCGGGATGGACAGCGCGGTCGCGTTGGTCCGGTCCTTGGAGACGTGCAGCAGGATCGTCGTATCGGCGTGCCCGACGCTCTCGGCGTCCCCGTACCCCTCGTTCCCGGCCCCGGTCCGCTTGTCGGTGCCGATCAGCAGGAGGTTGATGGCCTTGTCCTTGCTGAACCCGCCGGTCCCGGCGCCGTCGGTGGACGCGGAGGAGATGTTGTCGTTGAGGTGCTCGATGTAGAGGTACGCGGCGGCGGCCGTACCGACCATCAGGAAGGCCATGGTCCCGCCGGTCCACATGAGGATCTTCTTCCCCTTGGACTTCTTCTTGACGGGTTTACGGCCCCGCCGCCCCGGCAGCGGCTCCTCGGGAGCGGCACCGCCCCTGCGGCGCCGGGGTCCGGGCACGTCACGCCCGGGCCCGCCGGGCAGCGCGCCGCGGTCCGGCGCGGGAGCCTCGGTGGCCGCGCGCGACGCGGCTCTCCGGGGTCCGGGCACGGACGACGGCACCGGCGTCGGTGACTGCGCTGCGGAAGGAGCCAGTCGCAGTTCGTATTCGCCGGTGTTCGGATTGAGCACCCACTGGTCTGCGGGATCGATGTTGTCCGCCCGCCCACGGCCTTGCGCGTCCACGGTTGTCCGAATCCTCCGTCGGGGCCACGCGGCGCCCTTTTCCCCCGTAAAGGCGCTCAGGTCTCGGTCTACGGTGCACGGCCCCGGGGAAGGAGCTCGCGGCCGGGTGCACTGGATCGGCTCACACTATCCGCCCGTCCGGGTGTCAAGCGACGGCGGTGACAAATTCCACGTGCCTACATCGGGCAATCCGGCGCAATTCCTGGAACGGGAGTTCGTTAAATCTTGGGTACTTGGCGGTTGCTTTACTCACACCGCTGTGTGGCGGCTGTGCCGCCCCGGTAGAGAGGGGTGGCGGGCATGCGCACACCGTGGCCGTACGACTGCGGGGCGGAGGCGACGGAGACGGGGAGGTCGGCGCGGAGCCGCCGGAAGAGTTCTCCGGCGGCGGGCTGCACGAGCTGGTCACGATTGGTGTTATAGACGTACGACTCTCTCGGTACCGTCAGGAATTGCACTCGATCGGTGGGGATCTCGCGCAGGCCCCGGACGAGTTCGTACATGCCCCGCAACCCCGCGAGTTCCGGATCGGCCGTCACCGAGGAAGTCGCCGCGTCCAGCACGGGATAGAGCTTCACCGGATTCAGCAGCACACCATTGCTCCACACCTTGTCCACCAGCGCCGCGAGAAAGCGCTGCTGGCGGTCCATACGGTCCGTGTCGCTGCCGTCGCCGAGAGATTTGCGCGCGCGCACGAACCCGAGCGCCTGCTCCCCGTTCAGCGTGACCTTCCCGGCGGGCAGCCGCAGCTTCGCCGCCCGGTCGTCGACGGGCTCCGCGAGACACACCTCGACGCCGTCCACGGCATCGACCATCTTCTTGAACCCCTGGAAATCGACGACCACATGATGGTCGACCCGGATCCCCGTCAACTCCTCGACGGTCCGGATCGCACACGCCGAACCCCCCACCTGGAAGGCGTGGTTGAGCATCCCGAACGAGGCCGGGGCCCGCGTCCCGTCCGCCGCCGCACAGGCGGGCACCTCCACCATCAGATCCCGGGGCAGCGACACGGCCGTAGCGCTCCTCCGCCCCGCCGCCAGATGCAACAGGATCATGCTGTCGGCCCGCTCGCTCCCACTGTCCCGCCCGTACGCCCCGTTCCCGCCCCCCGCCCGCGAGTCCGACCCGATGAGCAACACATTCTGAGCCCCCTCGACGAGCGAGGTCGGCCGCTCCCGCTCATACCGAGCCAACTCCCGCGCGGCCACCTCATCAGCCGTGATATTCCCGTCAAGCCGCGCATACAACACACTCCCCACACCCCCGCCCACAGCCACCACCACAACCAGCCCCCCACCCCCGACCCACCACCACCGCGCCCTGCGCATACCGACCGCTCCCCCTCGCATACCGATTCCCGTACCCCTACGACGATGGCCCGCCCACCCACGAGATGCGCCCCGGGGATAGCCCGAACGGGGGACCCCCTCACAGACACGGCCACACCAAAACAGCCGAAACAGCGGACACCAGCGACAAGGAGCGGCAAAGACACCGGGAGCCGAGCCGGGACAACGGAACCGTTGCCGAAAAGCCCCCTGAGAGGCGGAACACGGCACCGGGGAACGACCCAGACCGACCGGATACGGCACGGAACACCAACCTGGGCCCACCTCCCCCCGGGGCCCCTTCCCTCTTGGGCTCTCCCTCTCCGGGCTCTTCCCCCGGCCCTTCCCTCTGGCCCTTTCCCCCGGGCCCTTCCGCCTGGCCCGGCGCGACCCGTACAGCGCCGCCGAGCAGCGGCCTTTCCCGGGCTCTTCCCCCCTGGGCTCTCCCTCTCCGGGCTCTCCCCGGCCCTTTCCTCTGGGCCTTTCCGCCCGGGCCGACGCGACCCGTACAGCGCCGCCGAGCAGCAGCCTTTCCCCTTGGGCCTTTCCCCCCGGGGGCCTTCCGCCCGGGGTCTTTCCCCCGGACCCCGCCGACCTGGCCCGCCAGGCTCACCCGCGTGTCCGGACTCGCCCGCATGACCATGCCTGCACGCGTGTCCGGACCCGCCCGCACGATCAGGTCCGCCCGCGTGACCGGGCCCGCTCGCGCGACCAGATCCACCCCCGCGACCGGCCCCACCCGCGCGCTCGCGTCTCCCTGGCGCCACCCACGTACCCGTATCGCCCTGCCTCCACCCCCGGCTCTCTCCCACCCCCCTCAGCCATATCCAGCCCGTCCGGCGTTTGAGGACGAGGCCCCTTCAGGGCCGATCGCCGCTCACTCGCCGAAGGCATCAGCGGGCCGTCGCCGTCACCTTCTCGCTCTCCACCCGCTTGGCCACAGCCTCCTCGCCGGCCTCGGAGAGGTTGCGGCACAGCACCACGGACCCCCCGCTGGCGAGGGGCGCGTACAGCCCGGCGCTGAGGCCGTCCCACGTGTCGTACGGCAGCCCGCTCAGCAGCCGCCCGCCGGGCCCGAGCAGCCCCAGCCGCCCGGCGTCCGCGCGGGCCCGCTCCACGACCTCGGCGCCGCTCAGCTCGGCCCCGGCGACGACCAGCGCGGGCTCCTCGGGGTCGACGGGGGCGTACGGCGTGAAGCGGTCGCCGTACGTCGGGACCTCGACGGCGTAGTCGGTGTAGCCGTCGGGCGGCGAGGGGAGGAAGCGGCGCCCCAGGGGCGCGAGGGAGAGGGCGTAGCGCTCACCCCGGCACGCTCGCCCGGCGTCCAGATCGGAAGGTCCGGCGACGACCGCGTCCGCGCGCGCGGGATCGCCGTACACGTCCGCGACGGCGCCGACGGAGGAGCACGCCAGCAGCCAGACGGCGGTCTGCCAGTGCGCGGGCAGGAGGAGGGCGACGCGGTCGCCGGGTTCGACGGAGAGGCCGTCCTGGAGGAGGTTGGCGGTCTTGGCCACCCAATTGGCGAAGGTGGCGACGGAGAGTTCGACGCGTTCGCCGGTGGCGTCGTCGTAGAAGGTCACCAGGGGGCGGGCCGGGTCCGCGGCGAGCGCGGAACGCAGCAGGTCGGCGGGGGTGCGATCGGTGGCGTTCACCCGCGCAAGCGTATCGGGGGAGCGGGCGGTCGCGGAGGGCCGGCGGCTCACCGGTTCGGCCGAACCGATCCGACGGGCCGTCAGGTCCCCGATGGACAGATATGTATGACTATGTTCACTATCGTCGGTATGCGTGGATTGCTAGCTGTCTCGATCGGCGTCACCCTCTCCTTCTCCCTCCTCCCGCCCGCCACAGCGGCGCCGACCGTCCAGCCGGCGCCCGCGGTCGGGGCCGTGTCCGCGTCCGGTACCGCGGTCGCGGGAAGCACCCAGTCCCTCCCCCTCACCCCCCTCACCCGCGCGGTCGGCGCCGCCCCCGGCGTACCGCGCCGCGACGTCCACCCCTTCTCGCTGCTCGGCGTCGTCTGGGACGACCCCGCCGCGCACCTCGACGGCGCCGTACAGGTCCGCACCCGCCCCACCGGCACCGACGACTGGTCCGACTGGCAGGACCTGGAGACCCACGCCGACGACCACGGCGCGGACCCCGGCACCCCGGAACACGACTCCGCGCGCCCGCGCGGGGGCACGGCGCCGCTGTGGGTCGGCGATTCGGACGGAATCGAACTCCGGGTCCGACCGGACGCGACCGGAACACGCACCCTTCCGTCGGGACTCCGGGCGGAACTGATCGACCCCGGCACCGACGAGACGCCGGCCGTCGGCCCGCCACGCGCCCGCGCGCGCCTGGGCACCCCGGCCGCCGGGACCTACGTACCCGAACTCCCGCGCGCCCTCCCGCACGGCGCACCCCGGCCCCGCATCGTCACCCGCAAGGGGTGGGGGGCCGACGAGAAGCTCCGGGAGAAGAAGTTTTCCTATACGAAGAGCGTCAAGGCGGCCTTCGTTCACCACACAGCCACCGGCAATCGGTACCGATGCTCTCAAGTGGCGTCAGTCATCCGCGGTATCTACCGCTACCACGTCAAGAGCATGGGCTGGAAAGACATTGGTTACAACTTCCTCGTCGACAAGTGCGGGTCCATCTACGAGGGCCGCGCCGGGGGAGTGACCAAGCCCGTCCTCGGCGCCCACACCCTCGGTTTCAACACGAACAGCGTGGGCATCGCCGTCATCGGCACGTACGGCGCCACCCGGCCGTCCGCCGCCGCGGTGAAGGCGGTCGCCCGGATCACGGCGTGGAAACTCGGCATCTACGGGGTCAATCCCCGAGGAACGACATATCTCAAGTCGGCGGGTGGCAATCTCTACCGAAAAGGTAAGAACGTACGACTGAACGTCATCTCCGGTCACCGCGACGGCTTCGCCACGGACTGCCCGGGGCGCCAGCTCTACAGCAAGCTCGGCACGGCCCGCTCGTCGGCCGCGCGCTACCAGGGCCGCTGACCGGAGGACGTGACGGGACCGGTGGGGGAGGACCAGATGACGGTGCCGTACGGGCGCCGACGGCCGCGGAACGGGGTGTCCGGACCGGATGCCGCGCGCGGAGCCGGCGTACCGCGTCCGAACCCCCGGCGATCAGCTACCGCAGCTCGCATAACCTCGACCGGCCGAAACCCAGTTCGGCCGGTCCCGGCAGGAAGCAGAGACGACAGGTGACAGAAGCGATCCTCCTGGTCGGCGGCAAGGGCACCCGGCTGCGCCCCCTCACGGTGCACACCCCCAAGCCGATGGTGCGGGCGGCCGGCGTGCCGTTCCTCACCCACCAGCTGGCGCGGGCCAGGGCGGCCGGCGTGGACCACATCGTCCTCGCGACCTCCTACCTGGCGGAGGTCTTCGAGCCCCACTTCGGCGACGGCTCCGCCCTCGGCCTCCACATCGAGTACGTCACCGAGGACGAGCCCCTCGGCACCGGCGGCGCCATCCGCAACGTCGCCTCCCGCCTGCACGCCGGCCCCGACGACCCGGTCCTGGTCTTCAACGGCGACATCCTCACGGGCCTCGACATCCGCCGCCTCGTCACGACCCACGAGACCACCGGCGCCGACGTCTCCCTCCACCTCACGAAGGTCACCGACCCGCGCGCGTACGGGCTCGTCCCCACGGACGACACGGGCAGGGTCCTGGCGTTCCTGGAGAAACCGACCACCCCCGAGGAGATCGTCACCGACCAGATCAACGCCGGCGCGTACGTCTTCCGCCGCTCGGTCATCGACACGATCCCGACAGGCCGCCCGGTCTCGGTGGAACGCGAAACGTTCCCCGACCTCCTGACAGCGGGCGCCCACCTCCAGGGCATGGTCGACTCCACCTACTGGCTCGACCTCGGCACCCCCGCCGCCTTCGTACGCGGCTCAGCAGACCTGGTCCTCGGCCGCGCCCCGTCCCCCGCGGTCCCCGGCCGCTGCGGCGACCGCCTCATCCTCCCCACGGCCCGGGTAGCTCCCGACGCCAAACTCACCGGCGGCACGGTAGTAGGCGAAGGCGCCCTGATCTCCGAAGGCGCCCGAGTCTCCGGCTCCACCATCCTCCCCGGCGCCGTGATCGAACCCGGCGCCGTCATCACCGACTCCCTCATCGGCACCCGAGCCCGCATCGGCACCCGCTCCGTCCTCATGGGCACCGTCATCGGCGACGGCGCGATCATCGGCCCCGACAACGAACTCCGCGACGGAGCAAGGGTGTGGTGCGACGCGAGAATCCCGGCGGGAGCGGTGAGGTTCTCGTCGGACCAGTAGTCAGGGGGGCGGAGGCGGGGCTGTACATCGATATACGGCTCCGCCGCAGGAACGCGACCAGCAACGACGCACCGACGGGCGATCGGTAAGTGGAACGCGGGTTCTGCGAAAGCCTCGCCCCCCGTCTGCTGCCCAGGGGCGCGGGGCTGTATCGATATGCGGCTCCACCGCGCGGGCGCGATCAACCACAACGAACCCGCACCCGACCACGAACCGCCCGGGGTCCAAGGGGCGGAGCCCCTTGAGGATGGGACGGGTAGGGGCGGCGGGGGCGAGATCAAAGGCCCCGAATGTCGCCGACAGGCATCCGCGGCCCCCTCCGCCCAGGCGTCACCCCACTCAACAACACCAACCGAACCGCCCGATGCCGCTGCCCCGCATACGGCTCCAGCAACTCCAGCATCCGCCCGTCATCGGCATCCCGCTCCCCACCGAGCACCCACCCCACGATCCCCGGCAGATGCAGATCCCCCACGCTCACGGCATCCACCGCCCCATGACTGCGCTGCACAACCTCCGCGGACGTCCAGGCCCCCACCCCCGGCACCACCTCCAACCGCCCCCGAGCCTCCTCGGCGGACCTCCCCACCCCCTCCTCCAGCCGAGCGGCAACCCGAACAGCCCGCACCACCGTGGCGGCCCGCTTGTCGTCCACCCCCGCGAGATGCCACTCCCAGGAGGGCACAGCGGCCCACCCCCGAGGCGAGGGCATCACCCACAACCGCCCCCCGGCCGCAGGCCCAGGCGCGGGTTCCCCGAACTTCCGCACCAAGGCCCCCCAGGCCCGATAAGCCTCATCGGTGGTCACCTTCTGCTCCAGCACGGACGGAATCAACGACTCCACGACCAGCCCGGTACGCCCCAACCGCAGCCCCTTCCGCCGCCGCCACGCCTCGGCGACCACCCGATGCCGAGGCAGAAACCCGGACGGATCATCGAACTCCCCCACCAGCGCGGGGAGTTGATCGAGCAACCACTCGGCCCCGGCCCCCCACGCCTCCCCGCGCACCGCACCCCCCTCGACCGAGACCCGCAACGCCCCGGGCCCACAGGGAGTCAGACTCCCCCGCCAGACAGCCCCATCGGGAGTGACCCGGAACGTAGGGTCCCCGGGCCCCCGCCGCAACGGCCCCAGCACGAGCCCGAGATCAACGGCCCCCCGGGGAACGTACGCCCGAACCCGCCCACCCAGCCCTCCCACCCGCCCCCGGGAACCAGGCACCCGAGCATCCCCACCCCGCACGGTCGTACGACTCACCGGGTTGGACCGAGGAGCGAACCGCCCTGCCATGAACCATCCTCACGAGCCGAACCGAAACGAGCCGAACCGAAACCAGCTGAACTGAAGCGAGCCGAACTGAAACGGGCTGAACCGAAGCGAGCCGAGCCCTCTCACCGCACCTCGACGAACCCCTCCACCCCCCGCTCGGCCCGAGCCGCAGGCGCCTGCGCGGCCCGCCCCACCGCGACCGCCCCCATCGGATCCCACCCGGCGGGCAGCTCCAGCACCTCCCGCACGACATCCCGGCAGAACATCGTCGAGGAGACCCACGCGGACCCGAGCCGCTCCCCGGCCAGCGCGACGAGGAAGTTCTGCACCCCGGCCCCGGCGGCGACGACGAACATCTCCCGCTCGGCGGCATCCCGCCGGGGATCGCCGTAGTGATGGGACCCGTCCATCACGAGACAGGGCACGACGAGATAGGGGGCACGCCGCAGCACATCCCCGCGCCGCACCCGCTTCGCGATGGACTCCTCGGACTTCCCGTCCCGCCGCAGATCGGCGACCCAGGCGTCCCGCATGGCGTCGAGCAGCCGCACGCGGGACTCCTCGGACTCCAGCAGGACGAACCGCCAGGGGGTGGTGTGATGGGGCGCGGGCGCGGTGACGGCAGCGGCGACGGCCCGCCGCACGGCACCCGGGTCGACGGGCTCGTCGGTGAACTCCCGCACGGTCCGCCGCTGGGTGACGGCGAGCCGCACGGCCTCGGACGTCCCGAGCCGGAACATGTCGTCGGCGGCCCCGCGCACCATGTGCCGGGCCCCCTCGTCGCCGTCCCCGCCGACGACGTGCGCAAGCCCCCGCACGACGGCGACGGGCCGCCCGGACGCCTTCCCCTTGACGAGATCCCCGGCGGCGGCGAGCTCATCGGCGGTGGCGACGACGGTCGCGACGAGCGGATTCCCGTACGCGTCGACCCCGCCCCGCAGATCGTCGAGCACGCGCACCCCCGCCGCCCCGATCGCGACGTCGGTGAGCCCGGCCCGCCAGGGCCGCCCGAAGGTGTCGCTGACGACGACCCCGACATCGACCCCGAGGGCGTCCCGCAGCCCGTCGCGGATCGCGCGCGCGGACGCGTCGGGATCCTCGGGCAGCAGCAGGACGGTCCCGGCGGGCGTGTTGGACGCGTCGACCCCGGCGGCGGCCATGACGAGCCCCTGCCGGTTCTCGACGATCCTGAGAGTCCCCCGCCGCGCGACGACCCGCACGGTCTCCGCGTCGATCGCGGCCTCCCGGTCGTCCGCCGCGACGACCCGCCCCTCGGCCTTGGACACGATCTTGGACGTCACGACGACGACGTCCCCGTCGACCAGCCCGGGCTCGGCCCCGGCGATCAACTTGGCGAGATCGTCCCCGCCCCGCACCTCGGGCAGCCCCTCGACGGCCCACACGCGATACCCGCCCACACCACACCCGCTTCCCGCCGAACCGGCCGTCACCCGCACTCCGGACACCTCGCGCCCGTCTCCCACCGGGCCGGAGCCCGCCGCACCGGCCCCTGCCGAACCGCCCCGCACCACAGCCTCGTCGCTCACCGCCCCCGCACCTCCTCCGCCATCCTCAGCGCCTCGCCCGCCATCACGGCGGTCGCCTCGTCGCCGGTCATCATCAGCGGCACGGCCCGGCACCGGATCCCGGCGGCCTCCACACGCGCGACGGCGTCCGTGTCGGCCGTGTCGACGAGCCACCCGTCGAGCAGCCCGGACCCGTAGTGCTCGGCGACGGCGGCGGCCGTCGACTCGACCCCCACCGCGGCGAGCACCTTGTCGGCCATCCCGCGCACGGGCGCGTCCCCGACGATGGGGGAGAGCCCGACGACGGGTACGCCCGCGTCGGCGACGGCCTCCCGGATGCCCGGCACGGCGAGGATCGTCCCGATCGAGACGACGGGGTTGGACGGCGGGAAGAGGATCACGTCGGCCGAGGCGATCGCCTCCAGCACCCCCGGCGCCGGCTTCGCCTGCTCCGCCCCGACGGGGACGACGGCCTGCGCGGGCACGGACGCCCGCAGCCGCACCCAGTACTCCTGGAAGTGGATCGCCTTGCGCTCCCCGTCGACCTCGACGGCGACGTGCGTCTCGACCCGGTCGTCCGTCATCGGCAGCAGCCGCACCCCCGGCCGCCACCGGTCGCACAGCGCCTCGGTCACCGCGCTGAGCGGATACCCGGCGCCGATCATCTGCGTCCGCACGATGTGCGTCGCGAAGTCCCGGTCGCCGAGCCCGAACCACTCGGGCCCGACGCCGTACGCGGCGAGCTCCTCCTTGACCCGGAAGGACTCGTCGGCCCGCCCCCAGCCCCGCTCCTCGTCGATGCCCCCGCCGAGCGTGTACATCACCGTGTCGAGGTCCGGGCAGATCTTCAGCCCGAACAGGTGAATGTCGTCCCCCGTGTTGCCGATCACGGTGATGTCCGCGTCCGGCACGGCCTTCTTCAGACCGCGCAGGAAGCGTGCCCCGCCGATACCGCCTGCCAGAACCACAATGCGCATGGGAGTCAGTCTCGCAGGCCCCTGTGACAACGCGGCGGCCCGCTGCCGCGGAGCAGCTTCAGACCAGCCGCGGAGCCGCTTCAGACGTTCGCCGTGCGGCTCTCCTCGCGCCCGGCGCACGCCTGCGCGCTCGCGTGCATCGGCATCTCGGTGAGGCCCGGGTAATAGACGTGCAGGCTGACCGCGGGCTCCAGGGTGTCGTTCACCACGTCGTGCGCGTACCCCGGCGCGAACACCCGCTGCGCGCCCCCGGAAAGCTTCCGCACCCCCCGCTCGGTGCGCTCGGTGAGCGTCCCGTCGAGAACGGTCATGACCCCGGACGAGCGCCCGTGGTCGTGCAGCCCGGTGCCCTGCCCGGGGAGCCAGGACAGGAGCCACACCTCGTACCCGGGGCCGGTGCGCAGCCGGTGGTACCAGCGGGTGGTGGCGTCGTACTCGACGAGGTGCTCCCACTGGGAGCGGTCCTGGGCGATGTCCCGCGCGAGGCCGACGAACTCGGCGACGGTGGCGGGGTGTTCGCGCGGGGGCTGGAGCAGGTGGAGGACTTCGAGGATGTCGCCGGCGATCTGGAGGTCGTTGTCGCTGTTCATGGGGTGCGGTGGTTCCTCGGCGGGAGTTGCGGTGCGGGGGGCTGGGTGTCGCGTACCGGCCGCCCGGGTCACGGGTGGCGCAGGTGCCCTGGTGCGGGCGGGGGGAACAGACAGCCGAGTCGCGGTGGACTCAGAGGGACAGCCGGAGCGCGGTGGGGCTCAACAGCTGGGACAGCAACAACAGCCACGGCGAGCGCGGGCAGCACCGAGGGACCCGGCGGTGCGGGTCGAGGTGATGGCCAAGTTCGCGAGCATGCCCACTAGGACAGCGGTTCACACCCCCGGTGTCAACTCGACCCCCGGAGGGTGGGACACGATTCACCCCATCCGGTATGTCTGGGAGACGAAAGGTTTGTTCACGCGCTCACCGGGACACATGGCGCACAACCGGGCGCGTGACCCGCGTGTCGGAACGAGAACGCAGTTGATGGCGTCCTTTCCCGTACAGGCCGTCAGGCCCCGTCTGCATGTCAAGGTTTATGGCGATTTGAACACTTTCCGCGCCGCCTTGGTTCCGCAGAGTGAATAAGGGGCCCAATAGCAGATCTCGGCTTGACTCGCCCGGAGCAGCACACTTGTAATTTCACTCGTGTCGTTCGGCCGTCACCGCTTGACGGTTGACGGCCCGGCACGGGGACGCGAAAGACAGACGAGGGGCGCACATGACCGAGCTGGTGCAGCAACTGCTGGTCGACGACGCGGACGAGGAACTCGGCTGGCAGGAGCGCGCGCTGTGCGCCCAGACCGATCCCGAGTCCTTCTTCCCCGAGAAGGGCGGCTCCACGCGCGAGGCCAAGAAGGTCTGCCTCGCCTGCGAGGTCCGCTCCGAATGCCTCGAATACGCCCTCGCCAACGACGAGCGCTTCGGCATCTGGGGCGGCCTCTCCGAACGGGAGCGCCGCCGCCTGAAGAAGGCGGCGGTCTGACCCCGGTACGACTGTAGGAAGGGCCTCTGGCCTGGCACGGAATAAGGACGACGGCCCGTCGCCGGTGGGTTATCCACAGGCGGCGGGCCGCGGTCTTGCCCAGCCGATAGTGTGGTCGCTCGTCCGAGACGCCCCACCGTCCTCATGCGGCAGGGGTGTTCACCGCAGTCCATCGAACCGGGGCCCGTACCTCGATGTCCGTGCACAGCCATACGGCAGCCCGCGACGCTGCCACGCCAGAGTTCCCGCGTCACGTGGTGACCGCGGTCCTCGTCGCCCACGACGGCGCCCGCTGGCTGCCCGACGCGCTCGCCGGACTGCTCGGCCAGGAGCGCCCGGTCCAGTCCGTGGTGGCCGCCGACACCGGCAGCGCGGACGACTCCGCCCAGCTGCTCACCGAGGCCCTCGGCGAAGGCCGCGTCCTGCACCTCGCCCGGCGCACCGGCTTCGGCCAGGCCGTCGAGGAGGCCACCCGCACCGCCCCGGTCCTCACCCCGGAGGAACTGCCCTACCTCAAGCGCCCCAGCGGCTGGGACCCCGTCACGCGCACCTGGCGCGACGACGCGTACGACATGCCCGAACTCCCGTACGGCGAACCGGTCCAGTGGCTGTGGCTGCTGCACGACGACAGCGCCCCCGAACCCGACGCGCTCGCCGAGATGCTCCGCGTCGTGGACAACGAACTGGAGCTGGGCCGCGACGACGTGGCGGTCGTCGGCCCCAAACTCCGCGGCTGGTACGACAGGCGCCAGCTCCTCGAAGTCGGCGTCACCATCGCCCCCTCCGGCCGCCGCTGGATGGGCCTGGACCGCCGCGAACAGGACCAGGGCCAGCACGACCACGTCCGCCCGGTCCTCGCCGTCTCCACCGCCGGCATGCTCGTGCGCAGGGACGTCTTCGAGGAGCTCGGCGGCTTCGACCGCCGTCTGCCCCTCATGCGCGACGACGTCGACTTCTGCTGGCGCGCGACCTCCCTGGGCCACCGCGTTCTGGTCGCCCCCGAGGCCGTCGTCCGGCACGCCGAGGCCGCCTCCCGCGAGCGCCGCACCGTCGACTGCGCGGGCCGCACCGCCGCCTCCCCGCACAAGGTCGACAAGGCCGGCGCCGTCCACACCCTCCTCGTCAACAGCCGTACCGCGGCACTCCCCTGGGTGCTCATCCGGATCGTCATCGGGACGGTCCTCAGGACGCTGGCGTACCTCGTCGGCAAGGTCCCCGGGCAGGCCGTCGACGAGATCCGGGGCCTGCTCGGCACCCTGCTGCGGCCCGAGCGGATCATCGCCGGCCGCCGCGCGCGCGGGAAGCCCGTCATCGACAAGGGCGAACTGCGCGCCCTGTTCCCGCCGCCCGGCGCGACCCTGCGGGCCACCGTCGAACAGGCCGCCGGAAGCTTCCTGGACTCCTCCGACACCGACACCGCCCCCGGGCGCCACGGCGGCGGCATCGAGTCGGGACCCGGCGGGGACGACGCAGACTTCCTGGAGATCGAGCAGTTCGCCCGCCTCAAGCGCATCGCCCGCAAACCCGGCCCGGTGCTCTTCGTCGCCCTGCTGCTGATCTCCCTGGCCGCCTGCCGCGCCCTGCTCGGCACCGGCGCGCTCGCGGGCGGCGCCCTGCTGCCCGCCCCCGGCGACGCCTCCGAGCTGTGGAACCGCTACACCGACGCCTGGCACCCCGTCGGCGCGGGCGGCACCCCCGCCGCGCCGCCCTACCTGGCGATCGTCGCCGCGCTCGCCGCCGTCCTGTTCGGCTCGACCGGCCTCGCCGTCACGCTCCTGCTGGTCTGCTCGGTCCCGCTCGCCGGGTTCACCGCCTACTTCGCCTCCCGGCCGCTGGTCACCTCGCGCCTCCTGCGCGCGTGGGCGGCCGTCGTCTACGCCTTCCTGCCCGCTGTCACCGGCGCGCTCGCGGGAGGCCGCCTCGGCACCGCCGTCCTCGCGATCCTGCTCCCGCTGATCGCCCGCGCGGGCATCGCCGCCAGCGGCCTCGCGCACTCCTCGGGCGCCCGCGGCAGCTGGCGGGCCACCTGGGCGTACGCGCTGCTGCTGACCGTCACCACCGCGTTCACGCCGATCGTGTGGCCGATCGCGCTGGTCCTCGGCCTCGCCGTCCTCGCCGTGCGCCGCACCGAACTCGTCGCCTACGGGCCGCGTTTCCTCGCCCAGCTCGGCACCCCCCTGCTGATCCTGGCCCCCTGGTCGCTGGCCCTCCTGCCGGCCGGCTTCTTCCAGGAGGCCGGCCTCGACTTCGGCGCCTCCTCCGCGACCGCCCTCGACCTGCTCGGCGCGAGCCCCGGCGGCCCCGGCACGGTCAGCGGCCTGATGCTCATCGGCGTCGTCCTCGCCGCGCTCGCCGCCCTGCTGCGCTCCGAGCGGCACACCGGCGTCTGGGCGGCCTGGGCGGTCGCCCTGATCGGCCTGGTCTTCGCGGTCCTGTCCAACGGCGACGCGTGGGCGGGCCCCGCCACCCTCGTCTACGGCCTCGCCCTGCTGTGCGCGGCGATGATCGGCGCCGACGGCGCCCGCTCCCGCGTCGCCGAGCAGAGTTTCGGCTGGCGCCAGCCCGTCGCCGCCCTCATCGCGTTCGCCGCCGCGGCGGGCCCGCTGCTCATCGCGGCCGGCTGGATGATCCGGGGCGCCGACGGCCCCCTGGAGCGCCGCGACCCCGTGCAGGTGCCCGCGTTCGTCGCCGAGGAGGCCGGCACCCGCGACCAGGCCCGCACGCTGGTCCTGGACAGCGACTCCGTCGCCCACGTCTCCTACATGCTGGTCCGCGGCTCCGGCACCCGCATGGGTGACGCCGAGACCGCCTCAGCCGACGGCGAGAACAAGCAGCTCGACAAGGTCGTCGCCAACCTCGTCGCGGGCTCCGGCGCCGACCAGACCAGCGAACTCGGCAAGTTCGCGGTGCGCTACGTCCTCGTCCACAAGGGCGCCCCGCGCGAGGTCGCCCGCGTCCTGGACGCCACGCCCGGACTCAGCCGCCTCAGCCAGCAGAACGGCAGCGCCCTGTGGCGCGTGGGCCGCGAGGTCTCGCGCGCGTCGATCGTCGCCGCCGACGGCTCCGGCACGCCCGTCCCGGTCGGCGCCGGACCCGTCGAGATCCACACGAAGATCGAGGACGGCAAGGAGGGCCGCGTCCTGCGCCTCGCCGACGCCGTCGCCGACGGCTGGTCCGCCACCCTCGACGGCAAACCCCTCAAGGCCGTCACCGTCGACGGCTGGGCCCAGGGCTTCGAACTCCCCTCCACGGGCGGGCGGCTCGACGTCACCTACGAGGACCCGTTCACCCACACCCTGTGGCTGTGGACCCAGGGCGCCCTCGCCCTGGTCCTCGTCGTCCTCGCCCTGCCCGGCCGCCGCCGCGACGTCGACGACGACCTCCCCGAGGCCGAGGAACAGCTCATCCCCGCCCAGACCGCCGGCGAGGGCCGCCGCGCCCGCCGCCTGCGCGACCGCGCGGACGCCGACGACACCGCCGTACCGGAACAGGAACCCCCCGCCGCCGTCCCGCAGCAGCAGGCGTACGGCGAATGGGAGACCTCCGAGTACGCGGGCGCCGAGCAGCAGTACCCCTACCAGCAGACCGGCTACGACCAGGGCGGCGCCCAGTACGACCCGTACCAGGCGGGCCAGTACGACCCGTACGGCTACGACGGACAGCCGCAGCAGCAGCCGTACGGCCAGGGCTACGGCAACCAGCAGCCCTACGACCCCTCCTACCAGCAGGGCTACGACCAGGCGCAGCAGCCGTACCAGCGCCCCGACGGGAGCCAGCAGTGAACCGCACCACCGTGTCCCTGATCGCCGGGACGGCCGCGCTCGCCGCCGTCACCGCCTTCGCCGTCGTCCAGGAACCGGCGCGGGCCGGCACCGCCACGCCCGGGGCGGCCTCCCGGCTGCCCGTCGAGCGCACCGGCCTGGTCTGCCCGGCGCCCAGCACCTCCGACCTCGCCGACACCGCGTACACGTCCTTCACGCCGGTCACCGAGGGCACCGGCGCCGAGGGGAAGGCGACGCTCACCGGGGTCGCGGAGAGCGCGCAGGGCGGGAGGACGAAGCCCGCCGGGAAGCCCGCCGTCACCCCCGGGGCCCCCGGCAAGCCCGTCACCGGCGACGTCAGCGGCGGCAGCGCGCCCGCGCTGGTCGGCACCGCCGAGGGCAAGTACGCGCCCGGCTGGACCCTCCAGGCCACCACCGGCGTCGCCGCAGGCACCGGCCGGGGCCTGCTCGGCCTCGCCTGCGGAGCCCCCGACACCGAGTTCTGGTTCCCCGGCGCGAGCACGGCGGCCGACCGCACCGACTACCTCCACCTCACCAACCCGGACGACTCGGCGGCCGTCGTCGACGTCGAGCTGTACGGCCCCGAGGGCACCCTCGACTCCTCCGTCGGCGACGGCATCACCGTCCCCGCGCACTCCAGCGAGCCGATCCTGCTGTCCACCCTCACCACCGACAAGCTCGACGACGTCACCGTCCACGTGAACGTCCGCAGCGGGCGCGTCGGCGCCGCCGTCCAGGCCCTCGACGACAAGCTCGGCGGCGACTGGCTGACGGCCTCCACGGACCCCGCGAACACCCTCGTGATCCCCGGCATCCCCAAGGACGCCACCGCCGTACGCCTGGTCGCCTTCACCCCCGACGACTCCGACGCCGACCTGAAGATCCAGCTCGCCTCCGCCAACGGCCTCATCACCCCGGCGGGCCACGAGACCCTGCACATCAAGGCGGGCAGCACCACCTCCGTCGACCTCGGCGACATCACGCGCGGGGAGGCCGGTTCGCTGGTCCTGTCCCCGGGCGACGTCACCACGCCGGTCGTCGCGGCCGTCCGCGTCACCCGGGGCAAGGGCAACGCCCAGGAGACCTCGTTCATCCCGGCCACCGCACCCGTCGGCACGCGCGCGTCCGTCCTCGGCAACACCGCCAAGGGCACCACCCTGTCGGTCACCGCGCCCACGGCGACTGCCCAGATCAAGGTCACCGCGTCCGCGGGCACCGACGCGGGCACGGCCGCCTCGAAGACGTACACCGTCAAGGCGGGCACCACCCAGGACGTCGCCCTGCCCGTGCCCGCCGGGCTGAAGGGCACGTACGCGCTGACCGTCGAGACCGTCTCCGGCGGGCCCGTGTACGCCTCCCGCACGCTGGTTTCCACCGACGAGGACGCCCCCGGCTTCACCACCCAGACCCTCCCCGACGACCGGGGCACGGTCGCCGTCCCGGACAGCACGCAGGACCTGTCGATCCTGAACGGGGGCTGAATTCTGGGTGGCGATTCGGGTGGTGATCACCCCTGAAGGGTGTATCTGACCTGCCTTGACGCATTGTTCAGATTTACGGAGGATGAGGGCTCCGTGCCCCCGGGGGGGGCCCGGCCTCCGGCCGACGAGAGCACAAGGAAAAGGAAGCGCATTGGGACCGTCGACTCGCATCGTGGTGTTCGACCTGGACGACACGCTCGCCCTCTCCAAGGCGAAGATCACGCCGACGATGGCGCGGTGCCTGACCCGGCTGCTCGCCGAGAAGCCCGTCTGCATCATCTCCGGCGGCCGGTACGAGCAGTTCCGCACCCAGGTGCTGGACGAACTGCCGCTCACCCCCGAACTCGCCGAGCGCCTCCACCTCATGCCGACCTGCGGCACCCGCTACCTGCGCTGGGAGGCGGGGGAGTGGCGCAACGTGTACGCCGAGAACCTCACCGAGGACGAGAAGGCCCTCATCGTGCGCGTCCTCACCGAAGGCGCCAAGTCCCTCGGCCTGTGGGCCGAGAACACCTGGGGCGACATCATCGAGGACCGCGACAGCCAGATCACCTTCTCCGCGCTCGGCCAGCAGGCCCCGCACCAGGAGAAGGCCGCCTGGGACCCGACCGGCACCCGCCGCCGCGCCCTGTGGGAGTACGCCTCCGAACGCCTCCCCGACCTGGAGGTCCGCAGCGGCGGCTCGACGTCCATCGACGTCACCAAGAAGGGCATCGACAAGGCGTACGGCATGCAGCGCCTCCTCGACCACCTCGGCCTCGTCAAGGAGGACGTCCTCTTCGTCGGCGACCGCCTCGACGAGGGCGGCAACGACTACCCCGTCCGCGCCATGGGCGTCCCCTGCGTCGCCGTCACCGGCTGGGAGCAGACCGTCGACGTCATCGGCACGATCCTGGGCGACGACCTCGACCGCCCGGTCCCCTCACTGCTGGCGCCGCTCGACGTCCGGTGACGGTTCAGTCCTCGCCGTACCGGGGATCCACCGTCTCCGGCGTCAACCCGAGCAGCTCCGCCACCTGTTCGACGACGATCTCGTGCACCAGGGCCGCTCGCTCGTCGCGGCCCTTCGTGCGGATCTCCACCGGGCGCCGGTAGACGACGACCCGCGCCTGGCGGCTGCCGGCCGCGGGGACGATGCCGCCGAGCGGGACCGCCTCGTCGTTCCAGGGACCCCCTGGGCCGTCGAGGCGGGGGACCTCCAGGACCATGAAGTCGACGTCCGCGAGCTGCGGCCAGCGCCGCTCCAGCCGCTCCACCGAGTCCTGCACGAGGTCGGCGAACATCTCGGCCCGGCTCGCCGCGAGCGGCACCTGGGGCGGCGCGATCGGGCCGCGCATGCCCCGCCCGTGGCGGTCGCGGCGGCGGGGCCCGGGGCCTGCGGCACGGGGCGGTACGGAACTCTCCATCACTACTGAAGCGTAGTCCCCGCTCAGGCCGCCGTACCGCGCTCACCGTCATGTCGCAGGATGACCATTCCGGCCAAGGTTGGGCTCGATTCGGCATCTCTCCGAGACCGCCGATCTCATGGCAATTGCTGTGGTTTGCACCGGCTGTTGACCGGTTCGTCTCCTCGACCACCGGCCGAAAACTGGTGTTCACGCAGGTCAGCGGGGTATGACAAGGGGTGTCTGTGGGGGGTTTCACAGCACGACACGGTGGAGTGACCTGGTGGAGAGTCGTCGCGGCCCGCTCAAGAGTGCGGTACCGTCCAACGTCGTGAGCCCTGTACGTCGCTGTTCGCGCACCGCCTGCGGCCGACCCGCCGTCGCGACGCTGACGTACGTCTACGCCGACTCGACGGCCGTCCTCGGACCGCTCGCGACCTACGCCGAACCCCACTGCTACGACCTGTGCGCCGAGCACTCCGAGCGCCTCACCGCCCCGCGCGGCTGGGAAGTCGTACGCCTCCTCGACGCGTCCGCGCCGGCCCGCCCCAGCGGCGACGACCTCGAAGCCCTCGCCAACGCGGTCCGCGAAGCCGCGCGCCCCCAGGAACGCGCCGCCGGAGGCGCCTCCGGCCGCGCCGCCGACCCCATGGAGGTCGCCCGCCGGGGCCACCTCCGCGTCCTGCGCTCACCGGAACCCTGACGGTCCCCCGGCGATAGGCTGGCCTTTCTACGCCGCCCGACCCGTGAAGGACACCCCCATGCCCCTCGTAGAACCCGGCCTCCTGGACATCCTCGCCTGCCCGTCCTGCCACGCCCCCCTGACGGAACAGGACACCGACCTGCTCTGCACGAGCCCCGACTGCGGCCTCGCGTACCCGGTCCGAGACGGCATCCCGGTCCTGCTGGTGGACGAGGCACGCAAGCCGAAGTAAACGCGGCACCGGGTGTCGCAATCACGCTCCCGCGCGGGACGACGATCACGACACAAGCAGACGACGAACCGCCCCGCACCCGCTCCACTCCGCCCACCCAGCTGCGAGCAGCCGCCCCGCACCCCCACCCACCCACCGCCCCGCACCCACTCCACCCCCCTGCCGTAGCTGCGGGCAGTCGTGCCGCTAGGGGCGGCACGGGTGGGCGCAGCGGCACCCCGCAAGCGCGGGCAAG
>NZ_JARAYJ010000067.1:0-22432 GCF_033794345.1 Streptomyces niveiscabiei | reverse complement strand
GAAACGCCCGGTTACATTCCGAACCCGGAAGCTAAGCCTTACAGCGCCGATGGTACTGCAGGGGGGACCCTGTGGGAGAGTAGGACGCCGCCGAACAATTATTGTGGGGAGCCCCCGCACCGTTAATGGTGCGGGGGTTTTCTGCGTTTACGGCTACCGTGACCTGCATGAACGAATTCGATGTACGCCCCATACACGCCGACGAGTGGCCCGCGATGCGGGAGTTCCGGCTCGCCGCCCTCCAGGACCCCGCCGCGCCGCTCGCCTTCTTCGAGACGTACGACAGCGCTGTGAAGCTGCCCGACTCCTTCTGGCAGGAGCGGGCCGAAGGGTGTGCTGATGGGGCTGCCGGGGCTCGGCAGTTCGTCGCCGTGGGGGCGGACGGGGTGTGGGTCGGGGGGCTTGCCGTGCTCGTCGAGGAGGCCGGTGGGGTCGACTGGGCCGGGTTGCCCGTCGAGCAGCGGCAGGGGCAGGTCGTGGGCGTGTATGTGCGGCCCGCCGTGCGTGGGGGCGGGGTTGTGGTCGGCGCGCTCTTCCGGGCCGCCCTGGAGTGGGCCTGGGGGATCGGGCTGGACCGTGTGCGGTTGCTCGTGCACCGGGAGAACTCGCGGGCGGTTGCCGCGTACGAGCGGATCGGGTTCGTACCCACCGGGGTCGTCGTACCCATCGAAGGCCACGACGGTGAGAACGAGCTGGAGTTCGTCTACCCGCGGCCCTCAGAACGGTAGGGGGCTGTCCGGCCAGCGGGACTTCGCCTGTTCCTCCGAGCGGACCAGGGCCAGGGTGGGGAGGCCCTGTGCTTCTCCTGTTCGGAGGAGGTCCGGGAGCGTTGGGATCGGGGCCGTGGCCGCGACGTCGTCCAGGATCAGGGTCAGTGGTGGGTCGAGGCGACCGGAGGATGACCGTTCGGCCATGCGCCGGCCGCGCTCGACCACGCTTGCGACGAGAGCCGTGAGCAGCGGCATCGCGCCGGGGTTCGTGCGGGGGTCCTCGATCGAGTCGCCCACTACATAGAGCGTGCCCGTCTCGTGGATGAAGGAATCCAGGGTGACGGCGTCTGTTCTGTTTGGTGTGCAGGCTTCTCTGATGTTCACCGTCGACAGGGACGCGAGGGTTCTCGTCGTCAGCTCCTGGGCGATGTCCCTGCGCTCCGGGTGGGCCGTCAGGGCCGCTTCCAGTTCGCCTGCTGCTCCTGGGGCCGCCTTCGGGTGCGTACGCAGTGTCTTCACCGCTTCCTGGACGTGTGTGCCCTGGCTCCAGCGGTGTACGTGTCTGATCGTTCGGCCTTCCAGCGCTGCTGCGTGCAGGTAGCTGCGGAGGAGGGTGTGGGCCGTGTCCGCGATTGCCTGGTCGATCTTCGCGGTGGGGCGGGTGGGGGCGAGGAGGGCTGTCGCCCTCGCGATCGCCGTCTCCTTGTTCTCGCAGCCCGTCATGGGGGGCCAGTGGAGGCGGGACGGGGTGTCGCAGAGGTGGGTGGGGTCGTACAGGAGGGTGGGGCCGAGTTTTGCCCTCGCGTCCTTGGTGGTGTGCCAGAGGGCGGGGTTCGAGGTGAGGACGAGGGCGGGGCCGGGGGCGTCCTGGAGGGCCTGGGTGGCGATGTGGAGGCGGGAGTCCCGGGGGGCGGCCTGGAGGAGCGGTGCGGGTCCGGTGGGGGCTGGGGTGGGGGGCGTTTCGCTCGCCCGCGCTGGCGGGGTGCCGCTGCGCCCACCCGTGCCGCCCCTAGCGGCACGACTGCCCGCAGCTGGGTGGGCGGGGTCGAGCGGGTGCGGGCCGGTGGGGGGCGGCTGGCTGGCCGCAGTTGGGTGGGTGGGGTGGAGTGGGTGCGGGTTCGTTGGGGCTGGGGGCGGGGTTTCCCGCGTCCCTGAGGTTCGTGGGGGGTTCTGTGAGGTAGCGGGTGACTGCGGCTTGGTGGGCGGCCTCTCGCCCGTGCCGCCCTCGCCGCCCTCCGCCAGGGGCGGAAATGCCCAACTGTCGTTGTTCGGTTCGGGTTTGGTCAGGGGTGGCTTGGAGGGCCCTGTGGCCGCCGCTTTCCCCCGCGCCGCCAGCCGGTTCTCCCGTTTCCTCGCCCGGACCATCCTCCACCGAGCCCACGTCCCGAGGCCGAAGAAGGTCAGGGTCAGCAGGATCATCAGCAGGCCGATGAAGAGGCCCCAGAAGAGGCCGTACCCCGAGAGGTCGTCCGGCGGTGTGTCGGGCCAGGCGCCGGCGAGGTCGTCGGGGTGGGAGATGAGGTGGCGTAGGGCGAGGGGCGTACGCATGAAGGTCAGGCCGGCGGGCCAGGAGCCGTGGGACAGCAGGGCGGAGAGGCCGGTTGCTGTCCACGTCAGGACCGTCACCACCAGCAGCAGTGCCAGTGTCCCGAGGAGCAGGCTGTCCGGGACGCCGCCTTGTTGTCTGGGGCGAGGGTTCGGCATGGGTCACGCCACCGTGGATTCCGTGCCGTCGAGGTCGGCCATGTGCTGTTCCATGAAGGCCGCGGCCCGTTGTTCCGCCTCCAGTTCGGCGGCGCGCAACGCGTCGTCCGCGGCGTCGGAGGAGGATTCCGTCATCGCGCGGTCCGTGAAGACGAGGGGGCGTTCCGTCTCGGTGACGAGGTGTTTGACCACCTGCACGTTCCCGTTGACGTCCCATACCGCGATGCCCGGCGTGAGGGTCGGGATGATTTCGACCGCCCACCGTGGCAACCCCAGCACCCGCCCGGTGGCTCGCGCTTCGTCCGCCTTCTGGGCGTAGATCGTCCGTGTCGAGGCCATCTTCAGGATCGCCGCGGCCTCCTTGGCCGCCGCCCCGTCCACGACGTCGGACAGGTGGTGGACGACGGCCACGAAGGACAGCCCGAGGCGCCGCCCGAACTTCAGCAGGCGTTGGAACAGCTGGGCCACGAAGGGGCTGTTGATGATGTGCCACGCCTCTTCGACGAGGAAGATGCGCTTCTTGCGGTCGGGGCGGATCCAGGTGTGTTCGAGCCAGACGCCGACGATCGCCATGAGGATCGGCATGGCGATGGAGTTGCGGTCGATGTGGGAGAGGTCGAAGACGATGAGCGGGGCGTCGAGGTCGATGCCGACGGTCGTGGGGCCGTCGAACATGCCCCTCAAGTCGCCGTCCACCAAACGGTCCAGGACCAGCGCGACGTCGAGTCCCCAGGCCCGTACGTCGTCTATGGCGACGTTCATAGCCTCGGCCGACTCCGGTTCGGGGTGGCGGAGTTGCTCGACGATGTCGGAGAGGACCGGCTGGCGTTCGACGATCGTCTCGTTGACGTACGCGTGCGCGACCTTGAGCGCGAAGCCGGAGCGTTCGTCGAGGCCGTGGCCCATGGCGACCTCGATGATCGTGCGCAGCAGGGCCAGTTGGCCTGTTGTGGTGATCGCCGGGTCGAGGGGGTTGAGGCGGATGCCGTCGTCGAGGGCGGCCATCGCGTCGAGGCGGATGGGAGTTATCCCCAGCTCGCGGGCGATGAGGTTCCATTCGCCCGCCCCGTCCTCGCCCTGGGCGTCCAGGACGACGACTTGGCGGTCCTTGAAGCGCAACTGGCGCAGGACGTACGTCTTTTCGAGGGCGGACTTGCCGTTGCCGGATTCGCCGAGGACGAGCCAGTGGGGGGCCGGGAGCTGCTGGCCGTAGAGCTGGAAGGGGTCGTAGATGTAGCCCTTGCCGGAGTACACCTCGCGGCCGATGATGACGCCGGAGTCGCCGAGCCCCGGTGCGGCGGTGGGGAGATAGACCGCCTGGGCCTGGCCGGTGGAGGTGCGGACCGGGAGGCGGGTCGTCTCGACCTTGCCGAAGAGGAAGGCGGTGAAGGCGTCGGTGAGGAGGGAGAGAGGGTCCCGCATCTGGGCCTACCTCCGGATGCCGGTGGCGAAGGGGAGGGTGTTGACGAAGGCTCGGTGGTGCTCGCGGTCGCACCACTCCAGCTTCAGGTACGACTTTCCGGCCGAGGCCCTTATCGTCCGCTTGTCGCGGTTGAGGGCTTCGGGGGAGCGGGAGGAGACCGTGATGTAGCCGACCAGGTTGACGCCGGCCGCGCCGCTCGCGAGGTCCTCGCCGCGCTGGTCCAGGCGGGAGTTCGCGGCGACGTCACGCGGGTCGAGGGTGCGGTTCATCTTGGCCTGGCGGGACGCCTCGGCCTCGTCGTTGGTCTTCTCCGTCAGCATGCGTTCGATGGCGACCTCGGTGGGTTCGAGGTCCATCGTCACGGCGACCGTGCGGATCACGTCCGGGGTGTGGACGAGCAGGGGCGCGAGGAAGTTGACGCCGACCGGGGTCATCGGCCACTCCTTGATCCACGCCGTGGAGTGGCACCAGGGCGCGCGGGTCGAGGACTCGCGGGTCTTGGCCTGGAGGTACGTCGGCTCCATGGCGTCGAGCTCGGCCGGCCAGGCGTTGCGCTTGGTCATCGCCTGGATGTGGTCGATGGGGTGGTCGGGGTCGTACATGGAGTGGATGAGCGACGACAGGCGGCCCTGGCCGAGGGGCTGGCGGACGCGGATGTCGGCCTCCTGGAGGCGCGAGCAGATGTCGGTCAGCTCACGTGCCATGACGACGGCGAGCCCGGCGTCCCGGTCCACCTTGCGGCCCGCCTGGGGGCGTGCGGCGCGGGCCATCGCGTGGGCCTCGGCGGCGAGTTCACGGCTGTACTGCATGCAGGCGACGAGGTACGCGCGGTGCTGTTCGCTGCTCGTGGAGACCATCGACTGGAGCTGGTCGTACGAGGACTGGAGCCACGGCAGGGCCTTGTCGTCGCCGCGCTGGGCGACGTCCTTGGCGTGTGCGTCGGGGTCGGCGGGGAGGGTGCGGGCGAGCATCTGGATGCGGGTGACGAAGCCGTCGCCGTTGGCCACGTGCTTGAGCAGGGTGCCGAAACGGTCCACCAGGGCTTCCTGGTCCTCGCTGTCGCGCAGGCCGACGCCGGGGCCCTCGATCTCGATCGCGGCCGTCACCGTACGGCGGTCGGCGTGCAGGAGGACGGCGATCTCGTCGGGGCCGAAGGGCGCGGACAGCCAGGTGATGCGGCCGATGCCGGGGGGCGGGCCGATCTCGACCTCGCGGCCGTCGAGCGAGATGCCGGCCTCCATCGCCGAGCTGCGGTACGCGGTGCCCTTGCGCAGGCTGCGCTTGTAACTGCGGTTGATCTCGAACCACTTGTAGAACGTGCGGTGCTTGTACGGCACGTAGACCGCCATCAGGGCGATCAGCGGGAAGCCGGTGAGCAGCACGATCCGCAGGGCGAGCACGGGGACGAGCAGACCGCACATCATGCCGAGGAAGGCGCCCGTGATGATGAGGGCGATCTCTCCGGTCTCGCGGTTCTTGCCGACGATCGCGTTCGGCCGGGCCCGGCCGATCAGATACGTACGGCGGGGCGCGATCGGGTGCGACACGTGGGACTCGGTCGTCAACGCCCTTCACCTCCCGTGCGGTTGTTGCTGGCGTGCGGGGTGTTGAGGGGGCTGCCGGTGCGCGGGGCGGGTGCGGCGGCTGCGCCCCCTCCGCCGCCGTTCGCGGGGCGCGAGCCGTGCGCGGCGATGCCGCCGGAGCCGGGGTTGGCGGGGCGGGGTGTGCTGCTGGACGACGAATTCCCGCCGCCGCCACCGTCGTTGGCGCGGGTGCTGTGCGTCTTGATGCCCTGCGCGACGAGGGTCGCCGGGGACGAGATGACGGCCGCGGCCTTGCTCTCGGCGCCCTGCATGATGCGGTTGTTGCGGGACGCGGCGATCTCGTCGCCGAAGCCGGGGACGAAGCGGTAGATCATCGCGCTGGCGAAGATGGCCAGCAGGATGATCGCGAGCCCCGAGACGATCGCCGAGAACGAGTCGGGGCCGTCGTCCCCGGAGAGGGCTCCGGCGAGGCCGAGCACGATCACGATCACCGGTTTCACCATGATCACGGCGATCATGACGCCGGCCCAGCGGCGGACGTGGCCCCAGAGGTTCTTGTCCACGAGACCGGCGTACACGACCGTGCCGAGCAGCGCGCCGACGTACAGCAGGGCCGTACGGATGACCAGTTCGAGCCAGAGGATGCCCGCGGCGAGGACCGAGACGAGGGAGACCACGATCAGCATGATCGGGCCGCCGCCGATGTTCTCGCCCTTGGCGAGGGCGGTGGAGAACGTGCCGAAGAACGTGTCCGTCTGGTCGCCGGTCGCCTTGGCGAGGACGTCCGTGATGCCGTCGGTCGCGGAGACGACGGTGTAGAGGATCAGCGGCGTGAACGCGGAGGCGAGGACCGTCAGCCACAGGAACCCGACGGCCTCGGAGATCGCGGTGCCGAGGGGGACGCCGCGCACCGCGCGTTTGGCGACGGCCAGCAGCCACAGGACGAGGGTCAGGACCGTCGACGCGGCGAAGACGACCGCGTACTGCTGGAGGAACTTCTCGTTGGTGAAGTCGACGTTGGCGGTCTCCTTCACGGCCTCGCTGAGCTTCTTGACGGTCCAGGAGGCGGCGTCGGCGCAGCCCTTGGCGAGGGAGGAGAGGGGGTCGAGGGTGTCGGAGACGCCGGGGGTGGTGGTGTTGTTGGTGCCGCCGCCGGTGCCGCGCTCGCAGATCTCCTTGGCGTCGCCGACGATGTTCCGGCACTGGTCGTTGGAGGGCGTCGGCGTCGGCGTCGGCGTCGGGGTGGGCGTCGGTGTCGGCGCGGCGAAGGCTCTGGCGGAGAGCAGGACGGCCGTGGTCTGTACGGCGGCGAGGACTCCGGCGAGCCGGAGCGCGGGCCTGCCGGGCTTACCGGGCATACGTGAACCCTCCGTACTCCTCGATGGCCTTGCTGATCTCGTCGGAGCCGGCGGCCCGGTTGTCGCCGGGGACCGGGGCGGGCCCGGAGACGCTGTTCTGGGAGGCGACCTTCCAGTCGCCGTCCGTCCACCGGAGCTGGAACGTCCAGGTGCTCCACGAGGAACTGACGGGGTTCGTCGAGGTCGTGCCGGACATTCCGTTGAGCCCCATGTACCAGACGGCGACGGTGGCCGCGGTGTCGGTGTAGGCGGTGACCGTCGTGCCGATGGGGACGGTGCGGGAGACGAAGGTGCTGCCCCGGGGGGCGTCGCCGTTCGCGTCGAGGCCGGCGTTCGCGAGGAAGCCGGTGTTGTACGCCTTGTCGAACTCCGGGATGAGCCGTGCGGCCTCGGCCGGGGTGTAGAGGGTGTTCACGAGCTCGTCGCGGCTCGCCTTCTTGAACATGGCCGTGGAGCCGAGCGCGACCGCGTAGTTGGCGGCGGCCGACTGAACGCCCTGGCTGGTGCGCGCGTATCCCGTAGGGATGGTTCCCGTCTTGGTCTGCACCGGCTTCGTGCCGGTCGCCGCCGTCGACTCCGCCTGCGGCTTCGTGCCGGACGCGCCGCCGGAGCCGCCGGTGGCGTCCGATCCGTCGCCGTTGCCCCGGTTCGCGAACGCGATCGCCGAGATCAGGACGACGACGACCGCGACGACCGTGACGAGGCTGCGGGAGGAGGAGCGGGCGGGCCGGCGCGCGGGCTCGGTTTCGGGGTAGCGGGTGCGGGTACCCGCGTAGCCACCGGTGGAGGTGTCGTGGCCGGGCTCGTCGGCGGGACTCATGCGGCGTGCGCCCCCTCTGCGTCGTATGCGGCGTGGGCGTCGTGGGAGAACGCGGTGCGGTACGACGGTAGCCGTGCTGGTTGCCGCGCGGGCGCGGTGTGGTGACTCGACATCAGGGGGACGCAACCTCAGCCGGGAGGGGGAGGGAAGGGGGAGGGGCTAGACGGCCATGCCGTACACGATCGTGAACAGCGTGCCGAGGGAGCCGATGATGAAGACTCCGGTGAGGCCCGCGATGATCAGCCCCTTGCCCTGTTCCGCGCTGAAGGTGTCCCGCAGGGCGGTGGCGCCGATACGTTGCTTCGCGGCGCCCCAGACGGCGATGCCGAGGCAGATGAGGATCGCGAAGGCCATCACGACCTGGATCATCGTCTTGGCCTCGGTACCCAGGCTGCCGAAGGGGCCCCAGTCCGGAGCGATCCCGCCGATGATGGTGTTGATGTCGCCCTTGTCGGCTGCGAAGAGCATGTAAGTCACCGCCCCTGGTGGGTAGTTCCGTTCGTGGCCCGCTGCCGTGCGCAGGGGTCGGGAGTCATTGTCACCGACAATGCCGCCTGGGTATGTCGACTTGGCGGCATTGACGGGTGGGATTCGTATGAATGGTTCGTATCGTCACTCTGTGTATCACGGCAGGTCACGCCGGGCAATGAGGTGAGCGCGGAACCGTGGGGTGTGGTTCTGCGGAACCTGTCGGCGCCTCTGTCGTTGAGACACTTTCCCGATGCTCTCACGCTCGTAACACGAACGGGCCACGGCTCGAAAGCCGTGGCCCGTTGTCGACGGCCGGTCAGCCGGTGAAGGCGGCCAGTCCCTGCGGGGTTCCCCAGCCCGTCGGGCCGTCGTAGCCGGAGCCCGCGGTGCACAGGTAGCTCGCGCCGGCGGAGCAGGTGCCGTTCGAGCCGCTGGTGACGTCGTTCAGCGCGGAGGTGCCGGCCGCGCCGTAGATGTACGACGCCGGGTAGTCGCCGCTGCCGGGGGTGCCGGCGAGGGCGTAGACGGCCGCGATGATCGGGGCCGAGGCGGAGGTGCCGCCGAAGGTGTACCAGCCGGCGGTGACGCCGTACGAGTCGTACACCGCGACGCCCGTCGCCGGGTCCGCGACGGCCGAGGTGTCGGCGATCGCGCGCTTCGAGCAGCCCGTGTCGGTCTGCCAGGACGGCTTCGCGTCGTACGCGGAGCAGCCGGAGCCGGTGCCCTCGGTGGACGACGTGTTCCACACGGACTCGGTCCAGCCGCGGGTGTTCGACGCGGTCTTGAGGGCCGTGCCGCCCACCGCGGTCACGTACTTCGACGCGGCCGGGTACTCGGCGCCGTAGCCCTCGTCGCCGGCGGAGACGGTGATCGCGACGCCGGGGTGGTTGAAGTAGGAGGAGTCGTACGAGGTGTCGCTCGACGACTCCGAGCCGCCGTAGCTGTTGGAGACGAACTTGGCGCCCAGCTTGACGGCTTCGTTCACGGCGGTGCCGAGGTTGGTCATGCTGGAGGAACTCGCCTCCACCAGGAGGATGTTGGCGTTCGGGGCGATGGCCGAGGCCATGTCCAGGTCCAGGGAGATCTCCTGGGCCCAGCCGCTGTCCGCCGTCGGCAGCGAGGTGGTCGAGCCGGTCTGGGAGACCTTCTTGAAGCAGCCGTTGGCCGTCGTGCAGGCGCTCAGGCCGTAGTTCGCGCGGTACTTGGCGAGGTCGGCCTCCGCGTTGGGGTCGTCGTACGCGTCGACGATCGCGATCGTCTCGCCGGAGCCGTTGTTCGCCGCCGCGCTCGTGAGGCCGTACGCGTCCTGGAGGTCGCTCGGGCCGAAGCCGGTCGGGGTGGCGCTGGCCGCCTTCGGGGTGAGCGCCGCGCCCCTGTGCGACTTCGCCGCCTTCTCCTTCGAGAACGCGGTCACGCCGCCCGTCACGCGGAAGGAGTTGCACGTCAGGTCGCCCGCGTGCTTCGGGGTCGAGCAGGGGGTCGCCGTCCAGGTGACGGGGGAACTCGCCGCCGGGGTCGCCGCGTTCGCGTGGGCCGCTGTGCCGAGGCCCGCGAGGAGGAGGGCGGCGGTACCGAAGGCCGCGCCGCCTGTGCGGCGCCATCTGCCGGATGTGGCAGGGGTGTTGTCGGTCGTACGCAAGGTACTGCCTCCTGGAGGTGGGGTGTTCAGGGGCGGTGCGGGTGACGTGGGGGTGTGGGCGGCGGCCCGGCGACGACTGTGACTTGTTGGGTACGCGACAAACAAGACAGGTGGCGGAATCCTGACTTCCGCGTTACTGAACGGGGTTCAGGGATTGCCCTGGGATGGTGGGGGCTTGACCGGGGAAACGCGGGCGTTACGAAAGGGGCAAGGGTGAGTGCTGAAGCGCAGGAGGCGTTTCTGCGGGGCTTTCACGCCGGGCGGCCCGGTGTGACAGGGGAGGCGTTCGCCCGGGGGCGGGGGCCCGACGGGCGGTCCAGCTACGAGCTGCTGCGGGACCGGGTGTCCGGCGCCCGGCGCGTGCTCGACCTCGGCTGCGGGGACGGGGTCCTGCTGGAGCTGCTCCGCTCCCCGGGCCGCCGGCTCGCCGGGATCGACCTGTCACCGGAGGCGGTTCGGCTCGCCCGCGCGCGGGGGTTCGACGTCGAGGTGGGGCGCGCTCAGGAACTTCCCTTCCCCGACGGGGAGTTCGATGCCGTCGTCTCCCACATGGCCTTCATGCTCATGGCCGACGTGGAGACCGTCGCGGCCGAGGCGGCCCGTGTGCTGGCGCCCGGCGGGGTGTTCGCCTGCGTGATCGGGGGCGGAGCGGTGGGCGGGGAGGCCTACGAGCGGTTCGTCCAGGTGCTGCGGAGGTTGCCGGCCGGGGGGATTCCGGCGCTCGGGGATCGCCGGGTGCGGGACCGGGAGGGGGTGGAGGCGGTGCTGTGCGGGGCCGGCTTCGGGGAGGTGACCTGGGAGAGCGTCGCCATCGACATCGGGGGGAGCCTGGCGGAGGTCTGGGAGTCGCTGGCGGGGGTCTACGACCTGGGGCCGTTGAGCGCGGGCCAGGTCGAGGGGGTGCGGCGGGAGTTTCTGGGGGCTGTGGGGGATCTGGTGGGGGAGGACGGGCGGGTGCCTTGTGGGTTCGTGGTGCGGGTGGTGGGGGCGCGGGTGGTGGAGGGCGGGGGCGCGGGTGGAGGGGGTGTCGGGCTGGCTTCTACCTCGGTCTGAGGCCCTCCAGTAGGAGGTGGATGTGGGTGTTCAGGTGGGCCAGGACTTCCTCCGCCGGGTATGCGCCCGCTGCGACCAGGGCCGCGAGGCCGTGGAGGGATGCGGCTGTCAGGAGCATGATGCTGGCCAGGTCCGCTTCGAGGAGTTCGCCGGTGGACTTCGCGTCGGTGACGAGGGTGAGGAATGTGGCGAGGGAGCGGTCGACGGCGCCGGTGAACTGGGCCGCCGAGTCCGGTTCGTGTTTGCGGGTGTACATGAGCTCCAGGAGCTCGGGGTGGTCGATGGCGAAGGTGAGGTAGGCGCGGGCGAGGGAGGTGAGGCGGGGTTCCAGGGGGAGCGTCGGGTCGTTCGCCGTTTCCATCGCCGTGTTGAGGCGGTCGTAGCCGTCCAGGGCCAGCGCGTCGAGGAGGGCCTGTTTGTCCTTGAAGTGGCGGCTGGGGGCCGCGTGGCTCACGCCGGCCGTGCGGGCCAGTTCGCGGAGGGAGAGGGCGGCGGCGCCCTTCTCGCGCAGGGTGCGTTCGGCGCTGCGCAGGAGCGTGGAGCGGAGGTCTCCGTGGTGGTAGGGGCGGTTCCCGGACGACGCGGACATGACCGTCATCGTAGCGCGGAACCCGTTCCATGTTGTCGTTGCCATCATTGTTGGCGGCGTCTACATTGGGTGCATGACCGACACCGAGCAGAGCAAGTGGAACGTGGACCGTATGCCGGACCTCTCCGGCCGTACCGTCGTCGTCACCGGCGCCAACAGCGGCATCGGACTCACCGCGTCGCGAGCCCTCGCGGGCGCCGGCGCGCACGTCGTCCTCGCCGTGCGGGACGTCGAGAAGGGGCGGGCCGCCGCGGCAGAGCTGAACGGCAGCACCGAGGTCCGCCGCCTCGACCTCGCCGACCTCGGCTCCGTACGGGACTTCGCGCGCGACTGGGACGCCCGCCCGCTGCACGTCCTCGTCAACAACGCGGGCGTCATGATGGTCCCCGAGGGCCGCACGGCGGACGGCTTCGAGACGCAGTTCGGCACGAACCACCTGGGCCACTTCGCGCTGACCAACCTCCTCCTGCCGTACGTCGAGGACCGCGTCGTCACCCTCTCCTCCGGCGCGCACCGGGCGGGCCGCATCGCCTTCGACGACGTCAACCTCACGTCCGGCTACACCCCCGTCCGCGCCTACGCCCAGTCGAAGCTGGCGAACCTCCTGTTCACCCTGGAGCTCCAGCGCCGCCTGACCGCCGCGAACTCCCCCGTCCGCGCCCTCGCCGCGCACCCCGGCTGGTCCGCCACGAACCTCCAGAGCCACCACGGCAACCCGGTGATGCGCGGCGTCATGGCCGTCGGCAACCGCCTCTTCGCCCAGTCCGACCGGGCGGGCGCCCTCCCCACCCTGTACGCCGCGACCCAGGACCTGCCCGGCGCGAGCTACGTCGGCCCCGACGGCCTCGGCGAGCTGCGGGGCGCCCCGACGCTGGTCGGGCGGACGGGCGCGGCGAGCGACGCGCAGGCCGCGCGGCGGCTGTGGACGCTGTCGGAGGAGCTGACCGGCGTCGGGTTCCCGGTGGGGGCCGGGGTGCCGGGCGACGCGTGAGCAGCCTGCCGTCGGTA
This sequence comes from Streptomyces niveiscabiei, assembly GCF_033794345.1. Lineage (NCBI taxonomy): Bacteria > Bacillati > Actinomycetota > Actinomycetes > Kitasatosporales > Streptomycetaceae > Streptomyces > Streptomyces niveiscabiei. Next base: position 10,113 of record NZ_JARAYJ010000067.1, on the reverse strand, counting down.
GCCGTTCGACAGCTCGGGTTGATGTTTTTCTCACCTTGATGGTCCAGAGTGGCCCCGATGAACCGCACCCGCCCCCAGGGGAACCGAAGGTTCGCGCTGCTCGGCGCGACGGTGTTGATGGCCGGGAGTTGTGTCCTGGCGTCGGCGGCTGTCGCCGATGACGGGGGCGGGCCGCTGGGGGTGACGGTGGTGGCGCAGGGCGAGGCCGCCGCGGCTGCGGCGCGGGTGGGGGCGCTGTTCTACGCGGACGACGTGGGGAAGCCGGAGGGGGAGCACTTCTGTACGGCGTCCGTGGTGGAGAGCGAGGCGCGGGACCTGATCGTGACCGCCGCCCACTGCTTCGGCGGGGACGACGGCTCCGGGTTCGTGTTCGTGCCGGGGTACAAGGACGGCAAGGCGCCCTACGGGATCTGGAAGGTGCGCAAGAGCTTCCTGCCCGCCGGGTGGGCCAAGGAGCAGAGCGAGGACAGCGACATCGCCTTCGCCGCCCTCGCCCCCGACGCCGGGCACAGGAACATCGAGGACGTCGTCGGGGGCAACCTCTTCGCCCCCCGGACCGCGACCGGCGCCTCGCCCGTGACCGTCACCGGCTATCCGGACACCTCCGAGCGGGCGATCACCTGCACCAACCGGCCGGCCGCGCACAGCCGTACGCAGCAGCGCATCGAGTGCCCCCGGTTCAGCGCGGGGACCAGCGGCAGCCCCTGGGTGAACGGGCACCACGAGGTCGTCGGCGTGCTCGGCGGGCACGAGCAGGGCGGGGACACGGACGACGTGTCGTACAGCGTCGTGCTGGGCGCGGAGGCGGCGGCTCTGTACGAGGAGGCGCAGCGGTGACGGGCGTACGATCGTGTGCCGTATCGCGTGTCCTGAACGCTGGATAGAGAAGGTCTTGTCCCCCACGCCCCGCCTTCGTACGACCGCCCTCCGCACCCCTCTTCCGCGCCGTGTCCCCGGCAGATCCTGGGACCGGCAGGATGCCGCCGTGAAGCCGGACGCGGGCCCTGTCCCCGACGTCCGCTGCCGCCGCTGCGGTGTCCCGCACGAGGCCGACGAACCCTGTGGCGGCCGGGATTAGAACGCCCTCGCGATGGACAGTCTGTGACCGGGGCGGACTTACCCGTGCGCGGCGGGTCGCCGCCGTAGACTGACGCGCGGTGACTCCCGGCCGGCGAGGGGCGGTTGACGGTGCGTAAGGCGTGGATCTGGGTGACCGTGGTCGCCGGGGCCGGGCTCGCGTTCGTCATGGTGCTCGTCGTCGGGGTGTACCTGGTCGCCGGGAACATGGCGAACGGGGTCGGCGGCGGGGCCAAGGCGCTCGCCAAGGGGTCCGTGCCGGCCGCTTATTCCGCGCTCGTGCAGAAGTGGGGCAACATGTGCCCCGCGATCAATCCCGCGCTGCTCGCCGCGCAGTTGTACCAGGAGAGCGGATTCAATCCCCGGGCGCAGAGCCCCGCCGCCGCGCAGGGAATCGCGCAATTCATTCCGGGCACCTGGGCGACGCACGGTGTCGACGGGAACGGGGACGGCAGGAAGGACGTCTGGGATCCCGCCGACGCCATTCCGTCCGCCGCCGCGTACGACTGCGAGCTCGCGAAATACGTCAAGGACGTGCCCGGGAACGCCACGCACAACATGCTCGCCGCCTACAACGCGGGCGCGTACGCGGTCATCAAGTACGGGGGCGTACCCCCGTACAGCGAGACCCGGAATTACGTGAAGACCATCACCACCCTCGAAGAGAGTTTCGCGGCGCCGGTCGGGCGGGTGTCGCCGTCCGAGCAGGCCGCCGGGGCGATCAATTACGCGCAGAACAAACTCGGCACGCCTTATCTGTGGGGCGGCGACGGGACCGCGGCGGACGGCGGGCGGTTCGACTGCTCGGGGCTGACGAAGGCGGCGTACGAAAGCGTCGGCATCGAACTGCCGCGCGTCGCCAACGACCAGTACAACGCCGGGCCGCACCCCGCGCGGGACGAACTCCTCCCCGGTGACCTGGTGTTCTTCTCCGACGACCTCACGAACTCGCGGGCCATCCGGCACGTCGGGATCTACGTCGGGGGCGGGTACATGATCGACGCGCCCCGTACGGGGGCCGTCATCCGGTTCGACCCGATCGACACCCCCGACTACTTCGGGGCGACCCGGGTCACCGCGGATGGCGCGAAAGCGCTGCCGACGAATGTCTGAAAACGGGTGAGGGTTCCTTAAATCCGGCCCTGCGGAGAGTTGGCGCGTCTCCCTTCGATAACGTCTCAGTGATCATTCAGTGGAGACAGGAACGTTGTAAGCGGGGCCGTGCGTTCCTGTTGAGACAACCACGACGAAGGGGCCGCAGTACCATGGCTGGACTCGCCGATTCCGGATCCAACCCCGATGTCGAGCTGTTGTACGACATCAATGGCCTCGCCAAGGACGCACCGCACTGGGTCGACGAAATCGTCGGGTTCGTCGGTGAATACGGGCTCTTGTTCGCGATGGTTCTGCTCATCGTCTGGTGCTGGCTGACCGTACGGCGCCGTGCCGCGTCCGGCGAGGAGGCGGCGGCCTCCGTCGCCGCGCTGGTCTGGGCGCCGCTCGCGGCCGGTGTCGCCGTCCTGGTCAACGTCCCGATCCGGGGCTTCGTCGAGCGGCCCCGGCCGTTCAACGACCACCAGGGGCTCGAAGTCCTCGTCTCCGGCAAGACGGACTTCTCGTTCGTCAGCGACCACGCGACCATCACGATGGCCATGGGCGTCGCCCTGTTCGTCGCGAACCGCCGCTTCGGGGTGTGGGGGCTGGTCCTGGGGCTCCTCGAAGGGTTCTGCCGCGTCTACATGGGCGTCCACTACCCGACCGACGTCATCGGCGGCTTCGCCCTGGGCACGGCCGTCGCGCTGCTCCTCTCCCCGCTGGCCTCGATCATGCTGACGCCGGTCCTCAAGGCGATCGAGCGGTCGCCGCGGGTGGGGTGGCTGGTGCGGAGCCGCGCCGCTCGGGTTGCCTTCGTGCCGGGGGCGCGGACGGAGGTCGGGGAGCGGGACCTGGCCGCTTGAGCGAGGAAGAAGCAGGGAAAAGGAGGGGCACCCGATCCGGGCGCCCCTCCTTTTCGCTGTTCAGATGCCCTGCGGGTACGTGAAGAACTTCGCCGGGTCGTACTTCTGCTTCACCTTCGCCAGCTTCGGCGCCGCGTCCCCGTAGTACGCCTTCCGCCAGTCCGTCAGCGTCGGGTCCGTGTAGTTCTGGTACGCCGCGCCCGACGCGTACGGCCGCATCGCCTTGTGGGCCGCGTTCAGCCAGGACTGTGCCGCTGTGCCCGGCGTACCGGACTTCCACGACGCGATGTACTGGGCCAGGAAGCGGGAGCGGCGGTGGACGAACGCCGTCGCCGTGGGGGAGACGCGGTTCACCGCGCCGCCCAGCGCGGTGAGGGCGATGCTGCCCGCGCCGCCCTGGACCGCCCGCATCTGCTTCAGGAGGGTCTGGACGCCCGCCTCCGGCAGGGACCTGTCGTAGAAGTCCGAGCGGGCCGTGTACGTCTCGCGGCCCAGCTTGCCGCCCGGGTCGCGGCCGGGGAGGGTGCCGGGGCGGTGGCAGCTGGCCGCTTTGGTGTACGAGGAGCAGCCGGCGTATCCCTCCATCGCCTGCGCGTACGAACGGCGGCGCAGCGAGACCGACTTGGGGGCGCCCGCCTTGGCGGTGAGGCGGTCGATCGCGTTCTGGAGTTCGCCGTACGTGCCGAGGGAGAACGCGGCGAGGGAGACGCTGGGGGTGCCGCCGGGGGAGTTGGAGAAGCTGAGGGCGGACCAGATCTCGTCCGGCTGGGCCGGGCCCCACTCCTGCCAGGCGCGCAGGACCGCCGCCGCCCTCGACCAGGACCAGGTGACGTAGCCGGTGACCGCCTGCGGGGCCGCGTGGGTCTTGAACTGGAGTTCCGTGACCACGCCGAAGTTGCCGTTGCCCGCGCCGCGCAGGGCCCAGAAGAGGTCGGGGTTGTCCTTCGCGTTCGCGGTGAGCTGCTTGCCGTCGGCCGTGACGATCGTGGCCTGCGTGAGGCTGTCGCAGGTCAGGCCGTACGCGCGGGAGACGACGCCGTGGCCGCCGCCGAGGACCAGGCCGGAGACGCCGACGGACGGGCAGGAGCCGGCGGGGATCGTGACGCCCTTCGCGAGCAGGGCCCGGTACACGTCGATCAGCTTCGACCCGGCGCCGACGACCGCCGTACCCCCGCCGACGCGGACGCGGTTCAGCTTGGACACGTCGACGATCAGGCGGCCGTCGCCGGACGACCAGCCCGCGTACGAGTGGCCGCCGTTGCGGATCGCGACCTTCAGCTTCTGGGCGCGGGCGAACGCCAGCGTCGTACGGATGTCCTCGGTGTGCGCGACGTACGCGACCGCCGTGGGCTTCAGGGTGTCGAAGCGCGTGTTGTACAGCTGGCGGGCCGCTGCCCACTGGGCCTCGCCGGGGCGGACGAGGAGGCCGTCGAGGTCGCTCGCGAGGGCCTTCCAGTCGGTGGGGGCGCCGGTCAGCGAGGTGTAGGCGAACGAGGGGGTGGGGCTGCCGGTCGTCGTGGACCGGCAGCCGGTCGCCGCCGCCGCGGTCAGTGCGGCTGCGCCGCCGATGAACATGCGCCGTTCCATGGTGTCGCCCTCCGTCGCGGCTCTGTGCCTGTCCAACGCGGCTTTGTGCCTGTCGAACGCTTGGTGCCTGTCGAACGAGACGAGTTCCCGGAACGAGGGGTTCCCCGGCCTGGGCTCAGCCTTTCGCGTGCGTCTCCGCGTCCGTCCGCGCCAGGCTTCTCGCCCGCCGCGCGGGCCCGCGCCAGCCGCAGGTGCAGCGGGCGAAGCAGAAGCGGCCCTGGTCGACGGTGCTGGCGAGATGGTCGCCGGAGGGGGTGCGGGTGCCGTCCGGTTGCGTCACGTACTCCACGGTACCCACCGCCGGTAAAGGGTTCTCCAGGCGCGGGTGAGCGTGACGGTGGTACGTGCGGATCGTTGAACAGGGCCACAACGGGGGCCCGCGATCTGGGGGTAGGCAGGAGATGAAGGACCGTCGGGGCGGTGTGGTGGCCGTCGCGGGGCTGGTGGCCGGAGTCGTGGCCGGGGCCACGGGGTGCGTGAGCAGTGGCGCGGCGGCGGAGGACGCGCCCGCCGGGGACCCGGTCGGGACCCTGCACCGGGCCGCCGACACCCTGCTCGCGGCGGGCAGCTCCCGCGCGCAGACGTCCATGGAGATGGCGACCGGCGGGACGCGCGTCACGATCCGGGGGGAGGGGGTGTACGACTACCGGCGGCAGCTCGGTCAGCTGAAGGTCGTCCTCCCGCAGGACCCGTCCGGGGTCAGCGAGCACCGGCCGATCACCGAACTCCTCGCGCCGGGTGCGCTGTTCATGAAGAACCGGGGCGCCGGGGTGCCCGCCGACAAATGGGTACGCGTCGACACCGCGACCCTCTCCGACGGCAACCTCGTCACCGGCGGGGCCACCGATCCGTTCGCCGCCGCCGAACTGCTGCGGGGGGTGCGGGCCGCGTCCTACGTCGGGCGCGGCGATGTCGCCGGGGTCGGGGTCCGGCACTACCGGGGCACCGCCGACCTCGCGCTCGCCGCGCGCGGCGCGACGCCCGGCAACCGGGCCTCCCTCGCCGCCGCGGCCGAGGGGTTCGCCACCGCCGAGGTCCCCTTCGACGTGTACCTCGACGACCAGGGCCGCATCCGGAAAGTCCGGCACCGGTTCAGCTTCGTCAACAGCGGGCGGGCGGGGGTGGTGGCTGTGGCGTCCACCGTGCTGCTGTACGACTTCGGGGCGCCGGCTGTCGTGCGGTTGCCGGAGTCGCGGGACATCTACGCGGGGACGATCGCGGAGTGAACGGTCACCGTCACCGTCACTGGACGAGGTCGGTGTGGTGGGTGGGGTGCTTCGGGCAGACGTAGAGCTGTAGGTGGTTGGCGTCGATGACCGTGACGCCGGGTGGGTTCGCGTCGGCTTCCGGGGCCTGGTCCTCGTACGGGATCCAGGTTCTGTTGTCCGGGTGCCATTCGTGCGAGGCGATCGTCAGCAGCGGGGTCATCCTTGTGCCGCAGTGGACGCAGAAGCGGGGGACCGGGTCGGTGAGGCCCCATCTCGTCCAGCCGCCGACCTTCCAGCCCGGAGCTGTGGACAGCTCGTCCGTGTAGACCTCCTCCCCGGGCTCCTCCGCGATCGCCCGCCGCAGCTCCTCGGTCAGCTCCAGGATGTGCGGGTACTCGGTGACCCGCTCCGGCGCGAGCACACACGGCTCCGGGACGTACCAGGTGGTCGGATCGGACGGCTGGGGCGGGGCGGTGAGGATCTGGGTGACGTCGGCGGCCGTCCGCCAGAACACGTACGTCGTCGGCTTGTAGTCCGGGGCGTGCTCCTCGGACGGGCACCACAGGATCTGGAGCAGGTCCGTCTTCCCGGGCGCCGTCAGCTGCGGTACGTCGCGGACGTACAGCTGGGCCACCGGGATCATCGGTTGCCTCGCGCCCTCGTGCCACTTCTCGCAGTGCGGCCACTGGTGACGCGTCGGCCACAGCAGCGGGCCGCCGACCGAGCTGTCGTGCACCGTCGGGGAGCCGGGGCGGGGGTGCAGGCGGGTGGCCGTGCGGGCGAGGGGGGTCAGGGCGGGGACGAGGGTGGTGATGTCGAGGGGGCGTGGTGGGGTGGTGCGGGCGGTGGGCATGGGGGCGATGCTGCCAGCGGGGTCTGACATCGGGGCGGGGCGCCCGGTTCGGCCGCGTACTCGTGTGAGCAGAGAGGGCTGTGGCGGATTCGGTCGTCGGGTGGGCAAGAACTAGCCCGTCCGTGCCATGCGCCGTGCGTGGGCCGCTGCCTACTCTAGGAAGCCGGGTTCGGCGTCAGCAGGGACGAGGTGAGGTGCGGTGGCTCCGGGGGGCGGGACGGCGGTGCAGGACCACGTGGCCCTCGCCGAGATCGAGCTGTGCGGGGAGCTGATGATCGCGGCGTCCTCGGCGGCCGGGGAGCGGCTCAGCCTGGACTCGATCGACGAGGTGCTGAGGGTGGTGCGGGTGCGGGACGACGGGATGCCGGAGGGCGAGCCGCCCCGGTGACGATCGTCACGTACGCGGCGGGCCCCGTACACGGCAGGCCCGTACGCGGCCGTCACGTACGCATCATCCGCCCGATCGCCTTCGTCGCCTCCTCCACCTTCGCGTTGATCTCGTCGCCCCCCTTGAGCGCCGCGTCGGCGACGCAGTGGCGGAGGTGTTCCTCCAGGAGCTGGAGGGCGAAGGACTGGAGGGCCTTCGTGGACGCGGAGACCTGGGTGAGTATGTCGATGCAGTAGACGTCCTCGTCGACCATGCGTTGCAGGCCCCGGATCTGGCCCTCGATCCGGCGCAGCCGCTTGAGGTGTTCGTCCTTCTGCTTGTGGTACCCGTGCGTCGCGTGCGCCGTGTGCTCGACGGCGGTCTCCTCGGAGGGCGTTTCCTCGGCCTGCGTGGTCGTCATCGCGTCCTCCGGTTCGTCTTGTATACCCCTAGTGGGTATATCGTAGCCAAGTTTGCTGGGTATAGGGGTCTTGGTCCCACCCCGTGCTGGTCACTGTGCCTGATGGGCGACACTGGGGACGGCCCCTTAGCCCTGACCGGATGATGCGCTTAGCATCAGCCTGACCGAAACCGATGCATACCGAGGACCCCACGTGCGCTTTCGTCTGACCCCCAGGGAGACGAGCTTCTACGACATGTTCGCCGCGTCCGCGGACAACATTGTCACCGGCTCGAAACTCCTGATGGAACTGCTCGGGGCGGACACCGCCGGCCGGGCCGAGATCGCAGAGCGTATGCGGGCCGCGGAACACGCCGGTGACGATGCCACGCACGCGATCTTCCACCAGCTGAACTCCTCGTTCATCACGCCGTTCGACCGCGAGGACATCTACAACCTCGCGTCCTGCCTCGACGACATCATGGACTTCATGGAGGAGGCCGTCGACCTCGTCGTCCTCTACAACGTCGAGGAACTCCCCAAGGGCGTCGAGCAGCAGATCGAGGTGCTGGCGCGGGCCGCGGACCTCACGGCCGAGGCGATGCCGAACCTGCGGACGATGGAGAACCTCACCGAGTACTGGATCGAGGTCAACCGGCTGGAGAACCAGGCGGACCAGATCCACCGCAAACTGCTGGCCCACCTCTTCAACGGCAAGTACGACGCCATCGAGGTGCTGAAGCTGAAGCAGATCGTCGACGTCCTCGAAGAGGCCGCCGACGCGTTCGAGCATGTGGCGAACACGGTGGAGACCATCGCCGTCAAGGAGTCCTGAGCCGTCGTGGACACCTTCGCCCTGGTCGTGACCGTCCTGGTCGCGCTCTTCTTCACGTACACCAACGGCTTCCACGACTCCGCCAACGCGATCGCCACGTCCGTCTCCACCCGCGCGCTCACGCCGCGCGCCGCGCTCGCGATGGCCGCCGTGATGAACCTCGCGGGCGCGTTCCTCGGCTCCGGGGTCGCCAAGACCGTCAGCGAAGGGATCATCCAGACGCCCGAGGGGTCGAAGGGGATGGGGATCCTCTTCGCCGCGCTCGTCGGCGCGATCGTCTGGAACCTCATCACCTGGTACTTCGGGCTGCCCTCCTCGTCCTCGCACGCCCTGTTCGGCGGCATGGTCGGCGCCGCGCTCGCCGGGGGGACCACCGTCTACTGGCACGGGGTCCTGGAGAAGATCGTCATCCCGATGTTCCTCTCGCCGGTCATCGGGCTCGTCGTCGGCTACCTCGTCATGACCGCGATCCTGTGGATCTTCCGGCGCGCCAACCCGCACAAGGCCAAGCGCGGCTTCCGCATCGCCCAGACCGTCTCCGCCGCGGGCATGGCCCTCGGCCACGGCCTCCAGGACGCCCAGAAGACCATGGGCATCGTCGTGATGGCCCTGGTCATCGCCGACGTCGAGGACGCCGGCGACCCGATCCCCGTCTGGGTCAAGATCGTGTGCGCGGTCATGCTGTCGCTGGGTACGTACGCGGGCGGCTGGCGCATCATGCGCACCCTCGGCCGCAAGATCATCGAGCTCGACCCCCCGCAGGGCTTCGCCGCCGAGACCACCGGCGCGTCGATCATGTTCATGTCCGCGTACCTCTTCAAGGCGCCCATCTCCACGACCCACGTCATCACCTCCGCGATCATGGGCGTCGGCGCGACGAAGCGCATCAACGCGGTGCGCTGGGGCGTCGCCAAGAACATCATCCTGGGGTGGTTCATCACGATGCCCGCGGCGGGGGTCGTGGCGGCGGTCGTGTACGGGGCTGTGAAGCTGGTGGCGTTGTAGGGAGTGCCGTGGTTTCCGTAGTACAGAACGTGGCGGTCGACTGCGCGGACGCGTACGCGCTGGCGCGGTTCTGGGGTCTGGTGACCGGGGGAACGGTGGAGGCCGAGCCCGGCGACCACGAGACCCAGGTCGTCCTCCCGACGGGCCTGGTCCTCTACTTCAGCCAGGTGCCCGAGCCGAAGCGGGGCAAGAACCGGCTCCACTCCGGAGGGGAACGAGTTCTGCGTGCTGCGCAGTGAATCGGACCGGGGGCTTTCCGGGTGACGTGGGGGGCACGTGCGCTTTGAGGAAGACCCCGCCCGTCGGTCTCGGGGGGAATGACGCAACGGGCGGGGTCGCTTGAGGGGGTCAGGTCGTGAAACGGGCGACGGCCCACGCCACGACGAGGGTCCACACGGCCGCGGCGAGAACCACCACGACGGTGCACACGGCCCTCATGCGAGTTCCAGCGTGGAGGGCCGCGCGTTCCACTCGATACCGCCGCGTTCGGGCCGTACCCATGCCATGGGAATCGGCTTGCGGTACGCGGGAAGCAGGTTCTCGTCCACGTCCTCGCAGATGGCCATGAGGACGCCGGTGCGTACGCCGTCCGTGACGGTCTTCCCGATGTGCTCAGCGGTCACCATGAGCCGCCTCCCGCTTGCAGTCGGGGCAGTTCTCGTAGGGGCAGGGGGGGAAGGTCGGCGTGGGGAGTTCGATCTCGCCGGTCTGGACGTTGCGGACACCGCCGTACTCGGTCCGCCAGTCCGTCAGCGGTGACGCGTCCGCCTCTTCCGTGCCGTCCAGGAGCCGGACGAGCTGAGGCTCACCGAGGGCGCTCACG
>NZ_JARAYJ010000066.1:0-27698 GCF_033794345.1 Streptomyces niveiscabiei | reverse complement strand
GGTGAAGTCCTGGAGGGTCTGGAGCTGGACGACGTCGGGGACGAGGGTGCCGGTGGCGAGCTGGTTGTCGATGCGGACGTCGTGGTACTTGCTGTAGTCCACGATCAGCGTGAGATCGATCTCGGGGAACCGCTGCCGGAACGCGGCGCGGGCGTTGGCACCGCTGCCGGAGTCGGCGAGGTCGCCGCCCGCGTAGACGACGAGCTTGCCGCCCTCGGCGATCGCGTCCCGGTACAACTCGTCGAGCGTGCGGGTCTCTTCGCGCGGGCCGGTGACCGCCTGCGCTGCCGCGGGCATCGCCGCCGCTCCGACGACGGCGCCCGCGCCGACCGTGAGAATCCGCCGCCTGCTGAACTTGCTGGCCATGTGGGGGATGAGTCCCTTCTCGACACCGGAACGACCACCGTCCCGGCCGCCCCCACCCTGTCCCCGCGAGGGCCTCCACCGCGTCGACCGGAAGCGGACGATGCGTTCAACCGTTCGGTTGAACAACGGGGTTGCCTCGCGTGCCGCGCCACCTCACGGCGGACACGCCGCGTGTGTCCGTCGGCTAGGCTCGCCCCGACCGGTAGAAGTTGCCACGTCAACCACACCATGCCGGTTCGCTTGACGCATCACTCTCAGGAGGGCACGTGACAGTCGAGGTCGTGGACGCACCCGAGGCGCGCCGTTACGAGGCGCGAGTGGGTGGGGGTTCCGAGGTCGCCGGGTTCGCGGAGTACATCCGGACGGCGGAGCTGATCGTGTTCGTCCACACGGAGGTCTCCCCGGCCCACGAGGGTCAGGGCATCGGCTCCGCGCTGGTCCGCACCTCGCTCGACGAGGCCCGCGCCGCCGGTCTCCGTGTTCTGGCGACCTGCCCGTTCTACTCGGCCTGGATCGACCGGCATCCGGCGTACGCGGACCTGCTCTACCAGAACCGCAGCAGGGTCAGCGACTGACCGGCCCCGGTGCGCCCGGTCGGTTACCGCCCGGGCCGCTGGTGCGTGAGGGCGATCAGGAGTGGCTTCGTCAGGCGGGTCATCCGGGCGGGCGGGGCAGCCGCGCAGGAGCCGGTCCGTGGCGACGCCGAGGAGCACGCCCGCGACGAAGGCCGCCGGGGAGGTCCGAGGGGTCCGGCCCGGGTTCGTCCGCGGGGCCCAGGTGCGCGGAGTGGTACGCGGTCGCCGTGGTCCGGCGGCGTACGTGCTCGATGACGCGGGCGCTGCCCGTGGGGTCCAGCAGGCTGCGGCAGAGACCGGCGTGGTCGGCGAAGTGGGCGAAGAACGCGGTCAGCGCGGGGTCCGGGTCCGTGTCGGAGGCAGCCGTATTGGTGGGGTCGAGGTCCAGGACGAAGCCGATCATGTCGTCGATCATCGAGGTGCTCGCGGCTTCGGCGAGTTCGTGGACGTCCTTGTAGTGGTCGTAGAACGTCGAGCGGCTCACCAGAGACGCCACCGCGTCCGGACGCCCTGCGGCCCGAACTCCTCGGACAGCGCCTTCCCGATCGCGGTGACGGCGGCTTTGACCGAACTCATGGCGGGCGGAAAGCCGCCCGGCATCAGAGCCATGACGGACGACACGTTGACGATCGCCCCGTCGCCACCGCCGACGCCGTTCACCAGCATCACTCGTACGATTAAGCCGAGTCGTGCTGTCCGCCTCAGTGCCGCCACACCACGGAGTCCCCGCCCGTCGGCCTTGCCGTGGGCGGGGACTGTCAGGGGGCGGATCTACTGGTCGATGTACCAGGGGCCGCATTCGCTCGTCGGTCCGCCCGCCGGGCGGAAGCACGCGCGTACGGCGAAGTGCCAGCTCCGGACGACGTTGGACTCGCTCCTGCCGAACGGCCCGCACTGCTTCCAGCCGCCGCCGTAGGCCCGTACCTGGTTGTCGCCGGGGTACTTGGGGGTCAGCGGCATGGTCCTCAGGCTCCGGTCGATCCAGACCAGGTCTCCCGAGCGGTAGTTGAGGATCCGCGCCTTGCTGTAGATGTCGAGGATCGATTCGTTGCGGAGCTCGATGGTGCGGCCGTAGAAGCTCCTGCTGTAGACGGTCCGGTAGACCCCCGACGGGCTTCCCGCATCGCAGTCGGCGGGTGCCGCCTGCGCACCGGGAGCCGCCACGACTCCCAGCGGCAGCACAGCACCCACCGCCATGGCCACGGCGGTGATTCGCCTTCGGATCATTCCGATCAACCTCCCCGTTGTGTCGCGCCCGCCCCTTTCCGGGGCTTCCCCCAACGGTGACAACGACAGGGCGGCCCCCGCCACGCAAGCCCCGCGCAATTAACCCGCAACTCGCCGTCAAGTCGCCGGGCACGCGGCCGTTTCGTTCAGCCCAGTCCCCCTGTGAACGCCAGCAGCGCGGCGGCGGTTCGTGGCGGGTCCTCCAGGATCGGGGAGTGGCCGAGGCCGGGCAGGAGGTGGATACGGGCGCCCGGGACGACGGTGTACTCGGCGGCCGAGGAGGAGCGCCATCTGCGGTCGTCCTCGCCGAAGAGGACCAGCAGGGGTTTGCCGAGGGGGGCGAGGCGGTCGGGGAGGGGGCGTTCGGCGAGGTAGGCGCGGGTGGCTTGCATGGTCGCGGTGAGGGTGTGGAGGGTCATGTGGCGGACCTCGTCGAGGAGTTCGGGTGGGATCTCGTAGCCGGGTCGGCTGAAGCCGGTACTCGCGAATTGGCGGAGTTGGTCGTCCGTCGGCGGCCACTGGGAGAGGTCGGCGCCGGAGGCGATGTAGGCGTGCAGGCCGGGGCCGGTGTTGATGAGGGCGAGCCCGGTCACCAGGTCGGGGCGCTGTTCCGCAAGGGCCGTGGCGACGGCGCCCCCGCTGGAGTGGCCCACGACGACGGCGTGTCCGACGCCGAGGCGGTCGAGTACGGCGGCGAGGCGCCGCGCCTGGTCGGGGAGGGCGTAGCCGAGGCCGGCGGGTTTGGCCGACTGTCCGTGTCCGAGGAGGTCGGGGCGGATGACGTGGTGCGAGCCGGTGAGGTGGGGGACGAGCGCGTCCCACGAGCGGGTCGAGGACGCGGAGCCGTGGATGAGGAGGAGGGCGGGGGCGTCGCGGGGGCCGTCTTGGCGTACATGGAGAGCGGGGGCGTCCTGGCGTACATGGAGGGCGGGGGCGTCCTGGCGTGCGTGGAGGGCGCCGTCGTCCAGCGCCGGAGTATCGGTCATGCGGCCCACTGTCGCGGCCGACGCCCACCGCCGTATTGGACGAATGTTCCCCGCACCCCCTCAAGCAGGGGCATGACCCAGATGTGCCAGAAACCCGCCACGGGATGATCTTGGAGTGTTGACGGCCTCACCCTTCACCCGTACGGCCCAGTGTCGTTGGTGGTGACGTTGGGATTCGTCTGGGGCGGAGTGGGCTGTGACCTCGATCGAGAGGGCCGCGTATCCGCGGTTCAAGCGGAGGACACCGAGACGAAGCTCGACGACTACCTGGCGGAGGTCGGCCTCGCCGAGCCCGGCGACGATGCGCCGTACAACGCGGCGTCCTTCCGTAGGCAGCTGGAGGACAAGCTCACCGCAGCCGCCGCGGCAGCGGATGCCGGGTACCCGGACAACGAGGACCTGGTCATCGCTCCCGAGACCGGTAGGTGGAACGGTGGCGCCGCTTCGGCCCCGCCTCGGGCAACGAGCCGAAGCCGAAGGGCCCCTACGAAGCGGCCCGGCACATCCCCGGGGTGAGCGGGCACGAACTGTCGCTGGCCGCGAACCGGCGCTTCTCCATCCCGACCTTGAGCAAGGCCATCGCCGAACTGGTCGACGCGCAAGCACGCCTGGACATCTACCAGGTGTGGGGCGACGGTTCCGCGGTCGCCGCGGACGGCGTCCCACTGCACCGACGGGTGACCGCCGTGCCGAACAAGGTCGAGGCGTTCAACGGCTTCCCCCGAATACGCCGGAGACGTGCTGTGGGTAAGGCGGCACGGTGAGTTGCCCGCCGCTACCGCGCTGAACCGTCGGCGAGTGTCGGGCGGAAGGTGCGGCGGTACGCCTGGGGTGTGACCCCGATGGCGGCATGAAGGTGCTTGCGCAGGGAGACACCGGTGCCGAATCCGGCGCGGTCGGCGACCCGGTCGACGGGCCAGTCGGTGGTTTCCAGCAAGTGCCGGGCCAGGTCGACGCGCTGGCGGGTGAGCCACTGGCCGGGGCTGGTGCCGACCTCGTCACGGAAGCGGCGGGTGAAGGTACGCACGCTGACGCGTGCGTGCCCGGCCATCTCGGCCAGGGTGACGGGTTCGGCGAGGCGCTCCATGACCCACGCCCGGGTGGGGGCGGTGCCGGGGGCGGAGGGGTCAGGGACGGGGCGCTGGATGTACTGGGCCTGGCCGCCGTCGCGCCACGGCGGCACGACGCAGGAACGGGCGACCTCGTTGGCGATGTCGCTGCCGTGGTCGCGGCGGACGATGTGCAGGCAGAGGTCGATACCGGCGGCCACCCCGGCGGAGGTGAGGATGTCGCCGTCGTCGACGAAGAGGACGTCGGGGTCGATGCGGGCGGTGGTGAACATGCGCTGTAGGCGGTCGGCTTCGCGCCAGTGTGTGGTGGCGGGGCGGCCGTCGAGCAGTCCAGCGGCGGCCAGTACATACGTGCCGGTGCAGATCGCCACGATCCGGGTTCCGGGGCGGATGGCGGCCAGGGCCTCGCGCAGGGCGCCGGGCAGACGGCCCTCTTCGCGGATGGAGCCCAGCGCGTGGGAGGGCGGGATGACGACGGTGTCGACGGTGGCCAGCAGGGTGGCGTCGTGGGCGACGGTGAGCTGGTAGTCGGCCTCGGCGCGGACGGGGTGGCCGTCCACGCTACAGGTGGTCACGGAGTAGAGCGGATTGCCCGTGGCGTCTCGAGCGGCGCCGAAGATCCGCGCGGGGATGCCGAGTTCGAAGGGGACGACACCGTCCAGGGCCAGAACGCCGACGTGGTGCATGGCCCGATCCTTTCATCCCTTGACCATCGGGCCACTACTGGGAGGCTGTCCGCCCGGCGAGTCTTGGAGCGTGCCCAGGAGAACCGGCACAAACCACAAGAAGCACCCTGCTGAAAAGAGCATGTCCTCATGAACCAGGCCACCGCCCCCGCGACCATGCGTGCCATCTCCCAGGACGTCGCCGGCGCACCGGACGTTCTCACGCTCGTCGAAACGCACCGCCCGGTCCCGGGCAGGGGCGAGATCCTGGTCCGGGTGCACGCGGCGGGCGTGAACCCGGCCGACTGGAAGACCCGCAAGCGGGGCGTGTTCGCCAACGGTGCCACGCCGCCGTTCACCCTGGGCTTCGACGTCGCCGGGGTCGTCGAGGCGGTCGGCGACGGCGTGACACTCTTCCAGGCCGGCGATGCGGTGTTCGGAATGCCGCGCTTCCCGCACCCGGCGGGCGCCTATGCCGAGTACGTCGCCGCCCCGGCCCGGCAGTTCGCCCCGCGCCCCCGGGGCCTCACCCACATCCAGGCCGGCGCGCTGCCGCTGGCCGCGCTGACCGCCTGGCAGGCACTGGTGGACACCGCGAACGTCCAGCTCGGCCAGCGCGTACTGATCCACGCAGCCGCCGGGGGAGTCGGCCACCTGGCCGTGCAGATCGCCAAGGCCCGCGGCGCGTACGTCATCGGCACGGCCAGCGCCGCCAAGCACGAGCTGCTGCGCTCGCTGGGTGCCGATGAGCTGATCGACTACCGCACCCAGGACTTTGCCGAGACCCTCCGCGACGTCGATGTCGCCCTGGACTCCCTCGGCGGCCCGAACTGGGCCAGGTCCCTGCAAACGCTACGGCCGGGCGGCACGCTGATCTCCATCCTGCCGCTGGACGACACCTTCCCCGCCAAGGAAGCCCAAGCGGCCGGAGTGCGGGCGGAGTTCATGCTCGTCGAGCCCGACCATGCGGGGCTGCGCGAGATCACCTCCCTGGTCGAGGACGGACGCCTGCGCGTGATCGCCGACGAGGTCTTCCCCCTCGAAGAAGCCGCCCGGGCTCACACACTGGGCGAAACCGGCCGCACCACCGGCAAGATCGTCCTCTCCGTGATCCCCTGACCCCTCCCGCCGCATCTGCCTTGCGGCAGCCATGCCCCCGGCTCCCCGGCCAGCACCTCACCCCCGCACAGGAGTACGTCGTCGCCACGACCGCTTCGCCCTCCACATCACCGCGGCCGAAGGCAGGATCACCGGCTACCGCACGTACGAGGACAGCCACGCCATCAGCGAAGGGTTCGGCGAGCTGCTCGCCTACGCCCGGCCGGGCGACACCGTGCGCATCTCCGCGATGAATCTCACCGCCCCCGGCGAACTCCAGCGCGAGCTGACGTACGACGGACTGCGGGCCACCGCGGCCTAGGGCGACAAGGGCGGGCGCCGCCCGGCCGAGCGGGCAGCGCTCGGCCACGGCCTGACCGTACGACGCGGTCAGGGCTGCACCCTGCGCGTCAACGCCCTCGTGTCCGGCACCCCGTAGCGAACTCCCCTGACGCCAAGATCATCCCGTGGCGGGTTTCCGGCGTATCCGGGTCATGCCCCAAGTAGCCTGGAACCGTGGGGACTTTCCGGCACGGCGCCACCGTCTGGGACGTCGCCTGCCCCGAGGGCCCCAGCCGGGTCGCGGGGCTCACGATGGCCGGGTTCCGGGTCCGTGACCTGGACGTGCTGCGCATGGTTCCGCACCCGGCGGTGACACTGCTGCTGGAGTTCGGGCCGGGAGCGCCGGTGCTCGACTGCGCGGGCGGGCGGCAGCGGGGCTGCCTGGTCGCCGGGCCCGGGCTGGGGTCGGGCGGTGCGGCCGTGGTGAGCGGCGAGGACGTCGAGTGCGTACAGGTACGGCTGTCCCCCGTCGTCGCGCGCGCGGTGCTCGGCGTCTCCCCCGCCGACCTCGACGGCGACGCCGTACCGCTGGACGCCCTGTGGGGCCGCGAGGCGGACCGGATCCGGGAGCGGCTCGTCGAAGTGCCGTCGTGGCAGGGCCGGTTCGCGCTGGCGGACGCGTTGCTCGGCCGCCGGTACGCGGCAGGGCCGCCGGTGGACCCGGAGGTCGCGTGGGCCTGGCGCCGTATCGCCGTCAGCCGTGGCCTGGTCCGGATCGACGGGCTCGCCGCCGAGGTCGGCTGGAGCCGCAAGCGCCTGTGGTCCAGGTTCCGTTCGCAGCTCGGTCTGCCGCCGAAGCGCGCCGCGTCCCTGGTGCGCTTCGACCACGCCGCCCACCGCCTGGTCGCGGGCGAGCCCGCGTCCCGGGTCGCGGCGGACGCCGGGTACGCCGATCAGTCGCACCTGCACCGGGAGGTCGCGGCGTACACGGGGGCGACCCCGGCGACGGTCGCCCGCGAGCCGTTCCTCGCGGTCGACGACCTGGCGTGGCCGAACCTCACACCTCCCGACACCGCCCGGCCCTGACCCTCGCCGGGGCCGGGGGACGCCGGAAGCGCGCCTTCCCCGGCGTCACGTTCCCGCGATGCGCCGGCCCTTCGCGAGCTTGCCCGTGACCTTCGAGGCGATCCTCGTCGAGTCGGTCGGCCGGGCCCTGCTCGTCGTCCTGTACCGGCTCACCCAGGCGGAGCGGGTCGCGTGAACGACGACGTCGGCCTCGCCGAACTCCGCCGGGTCGTCGAGTCGTTCCTCGCCGCCGCGCGCGGCCGTGGCATCGCCGGTCTGCCGGCGGTCCTCGCCCCGGACGCCGTACGCCGCGCGGACGCGTTCGCGCTGCCGACCGGCGTGCCGCTGGAGGTGCGGGGTGCGCGGTCGGTCGTCGAGGAGCCGCTGCTGCTCACCCGCAACGCGCTGGCCGCAGGCATCGTCCTCGTCGACGGCCGTATCGGACTCGCCGTGGCGCCGCACGGTCGTCTCCGGCTCGTGCTGACGCTCGTGGTGCGGGACGGCCGGATCGCCGGGTATCAAGTGACCGGCGATCCGGATCAGTTGGGGCGGTTCGGCCTGGCGCCGCCTCCCTCGCGTCAGCGGGGGCAGTGGTCCGGTCGTCCGCCGGTCAGCAGAGGGCCGAGGTCGTTGGCGCGCCAGGCGTCGAAGAGGGCGGTCACCTTGCCGAGGGGGTACGCGGTGAGCCGTACGACGTCGGGGGCGGTGAGGATGCCGAGCCGCGCGAACCGGTCGTTCTGGTCGTCCTGTGTCTGCGGGGCGACGTCTGCGGCCTGACGATGACCGGCCCCGGCACGCTGGTCGTGCGCGACGGGACGACGCAGACGGAGGGGGAGCCCGCGCGGTACGCCCGCTCCCCCTGAGCCGCCCGCCCGGTGTGTGCCGGGCGGGGCGGTGTGCCAAGGAGGGTCAGTGGACGGCGAGTTGTGCTTCGAGGGCCGCCGGGGCCGTACCGTACGGGCACTTCGTGCGTGACTTGGAGATGCCGCTGGTGTCGGCGAGGGACGGGCACAGGAACTGTGTGTAGCGCGTGTCGTTGTCGAGGAAGATCTTCAGCCAGGGGATCGCGCGGCGGGTGACCGCGGAGTTGCCCCAGGTGGGGAACCCGTGGCCGCCGGTGGCGAGTTCGAGGTAGGCGCCTTGGGTGGCGGCGGGCATGGTCGCGTAGAGGCGGTCCAGGGAGGCGGGGGTCACGACCCCGTCGTCCCGCGCGCCCATGATCATCGTCGGGACGCGGAGGGTCGAGAGGTTCTGCGAGGGCGAGAAGGGGGCGAACGGGACGGCCGCTTTCAGGGTCGGCCGGCGTTCGGCCGCGCTGATCGCGCCGCCGCCTCCCATGGAGTGCCCGAGGACACCGAGACGGTTCGGGTCGACCCGGTCGCGTACGGGGCTGCGCTGCGTCAAGTAGTCGAGCGCGGCGAGGAGTTGGGTGCCGCGGGCGGTGTCCCAGTCGAGGGTGCTGTTGGTGTCGATGCCGATGACGACGAACCCGAAGGAGGCGAGCCAGGGCCCCATCCAGGCGCCCTCGGTGTCCCACTTCGCGGTGTAGCCGGGTACGGCCGCGACCGCGGCCCAGGTGCCCAGGCTGGTGTCGGTCGGGTAGTAGATCTTCCCGCCGTTGAAGCCGTTGCCGGGCGGCACGGTCAGTTCCGCGGTGGCGAACGTGCCGCGCTGGGCGGCGACGCTGCTGACCGTCGGGTCGGGGCCGCGCTGGTAGGGGTTGGCCTGCGCGGTGGTCTGTGCCGGGGTCTGCGTGGTGGTCTGCGCGGTCGCCGGCGCGGTGGATATGAGCGCGGCGAGCAGGCCGATCACGGCCGCGGCCAGCGCGGCTCGCAGTCGTACTGTCCTGTTCGGGTGCATGCGGTGCGGTCCTCTCTACTGGCTGGGGGGTCAGGAGGTTCGCGCGGTGCAGGTGACGGTGGCCGAGGGGGTGCCGGGGGTGCTGGCGATGAAGCCGAAGGCGGCGCTGCCGCCGGGGGCCAGGGCGCCGTTCCAGGACGCGTTCGTGACGGTGGCGGTGCCGTCGGCCGCCGTGCTCAGGGTGCCGTTCCACGCCTGGGTGATCCGGGCGCCCGTACCCGGTACGACGGTGACGGTCCAGCCCGTCGCCGGGGACGTGGAGGTGTTGGTGACCGTGACCTCGCCCTGGTAGCCGCCCTGCCAGGAGGAGACGGCGCGGAAGGTCGCCGCGCAGGAGCCCGGGTCGCCGGGATCGCCGGGGTCGCCCTGGACGAGGAGTGCGGTGAGGGCCGGGTACCAGCGGGCGGCGATCTTCGCGTTGCCGGGGTCGGAGGGGTGCACCCCGTCGTAGGTGTCCGTCGCCGTGTCGAACCCCGTCCACTGGTCGACGACCGTCACCGGGGAGCGGCTCGTGCTCGTCGCCTGGGCCCAGGCGGGGATGCGGGCGTTCAGGTCGACGGCGCGCTGGGCGCAGGCGGGGCAGGTCGCGGGGTTCATCGGGATGATCTGGGCGACGAGGATCTTCATGTCGGGATTGGAGGCCCGCATCTGACCGACGAGTTTCGTGTACGCGGCGAGGATGCGGTCGGGTGCGATCGCGCTCCACACGTCGTTCGTGCCGAAGTGCATGGCAACGATGTCCGGGCGGGTGGCCGCGAGGCGCGCGGGCATCAGGTTCTGGTCCGCGACGTTGGTGACCAGTTCGCCGCCGTGGCCCTCGTTGTCACCGTCGAACGGCTGGCCGCAGCCCTGCTGTCCGAGGGTGCCCACGAAGTCGATGTTCGTGTATCCGGTGCTCTGCAACTGGTTCCACAGCAGCGCGCGCCAGCAGCCCGGTGAGCCGGTGATGGAGTCGCCGAGCGGCATGATGCGGACGGGGGGCGCGGCCGAGGCGGGCGGGGCGAGGGCGACGCCGAGAGTGAGCAGGAGTGCTGCGAGAAGGATCCGCAGGAGGGGGGACGGGCCGGGTCTGCGCATGCTGGTCCTCTTCCTTCGCGAACGTGCCTGTGGTCGTTCTCCCGGAACCCATGGACCGCATCACGAGCTTCCCGACGATCTGATGAACTGTCAATCACCCGTCACGCACTATGACCGGTACTCACTGCCGCCCGACCAGCAACCCGCCGCCCCACCGCCCGCTCACCCCGGCCCCAACTCCCCCGCCAGCCGCCGCAGCCCCTCCCGGATGAGCCGCCCGTACTCGTCGTCCCCCAGCGCCCCGACGGTGTCCCGCGCCCGCTGAAGATGCTCCCGGGCCCGCCCGAGATCCCCCGCCTTCCGGTAGCACTCCCCCACATTGAGATGCAACGACGGATACAGCCCGGCCACCGACAACGTGACCCCGGCCCGCGCCACCCGCTCATCGCTGACCGACCCGGCAGCGGCGAGCGCCCGCAGATCCCACGCCAACTCCTCGCGCACGTCGTCCTGCACATCGGCCATGGCATGCGCGAGGACGCATACGTACAGCGGGTCCCCCTCCTCGCCGCCGATGTCCGCCCAGATCTCCGTGAACAGATCACGCGCGGCTGCCCGTTGGCCCCGGTGGTGATGCAGCTCCACTGCGTGCCCGATCCGCAGAAGGGTCGGGTCGGTGATCAACTGCGCCTCCTTCGAAGGGAGTTGGTACTCCAGGCCCAGGCACCGTACCCGTCTCAGGGTTGACGCGCGACGCCCCCGGCGATGCGGCGTTGCGCCACATTCAGCGGCGCGTCCGGACGCCAGTCGGCTCAACCGGGTGGGACCAGGGTCAGGCCGGCGAAGAGGGGCGGGAGTTCGGCCGTGGTGGAGCGCTGGAGCAGGGCGATCGGCCAGGTCCGGTCGAGTGCGGAGCGGACGTCGGCGCTCCGCAGCAGCCTCTATGTCCTCGGCGACGATGACGGTGTTCCCGGCGCCGCTCTCCTGGGGGAGCGCGCGGCCGTGGGGCAGGACCAGCGGGTCGTTGTCGACGTACACGACCCGGGCGTCCGGGGTGGTGCGGTGTACGACGTCGTGGGTGTTCTCGGCGGTCCGCAGGCCGGAGCCGCGGTCCAGGTCCTGGGTGATGCCGGCCTCGCCGGCCAGGAAGCGGCAGGCGCGGAGCGGGAAGGCGCGGTTCTCGACCGCGAGGTCGGCGGTCTCAGGGCACCGCCCGCCCGTCTCACCCCTTCACCGACCCCTGCAACAGCGCGCTGACGAACTGCCGTTGGAAGACGAGGAACACGATCAGTGTGGGCGTGAGGATGAGGAGGGAGCCCGCGCACAGGAGGACCAGGTCGGTGCCCCACTGGCCCTGGAAGGCGCCGAGGGCGCCGGCCATCGTGCGTTTGGTGGGGTCGTCGACCATGACGATGCTGAGGAGGAACTGGTTCCAGGTCCACAGGAACAGGAGGATCGTGAGGGAGGAGATGGCGGGGCGGGCCAGGGGGACGTGGACGCGCCAGAAGAGCTGCCAGGTCGAAGCGCCGTCCACGCGGGCCGCTTCGGAGAGTTCCTTGGGGACGTTGAGGAAGTGGGCGCGCATCCAGTACACCGCGAAGGGCATGTAGAGGCCGATGAGCGGGAGGACGATGGCCCAGCGGGTGTTGAGGAGGCCGAGGCCGTCGATCTGGTGGTAGATCGGGGTGATGACGGCTTCGAAGGGCATGGTCAGGCCGAGGAGCAGGACGCCCATCGCGAGGCCGCCGCCGCGCACCTTGAGGTGGCCGAGGCCGAACCCGGCCATGGTCGCGAGGACGACGGCGGCGGGGACGACGCCGAGGACGATGAGGACGCTGGAGTTCAGCAGCGCGCCCATGTTCGCGACGTCGAAGGCGTCGGCGAAGTTCCCCCAGCGGGGGTCGGAGGGCCACTCCAGGCCGGAGGGGACGGTGCCCCGGGGCTGGAGGGCGGCGGACAGCATGCTGACGAAGGGGAGGAGGGTGACGAGCATGAGCAGGACGAGGAACGCCCGCCCGGTGAGGGCCTCGCGGCGGCTGATGTTCACTTCATTTGCCCTCTCGGGAGAGCCGCTGGATCGGCAGGACGCAGATCAGGACGAGCAGCATGAGGACGACGGCGAGTGCGGAGGCGAGCCCGACCTGGCGCTGGGCGAAGGCGAGCCGGTAGATCTCCAGGCCCGGCACGGTCGTCGAGGTCCCGGGCCCGCCGCTGGTGGAGATGTAGACGATGTCGAAGCTGGCGAGTGCGGCGATGACGGTCACCGTGAGGCAGATCCCGATCTCGCGGCGCAGGCTCGGCAGGGTGACGGCGAAGAACTCGCGCACGGAACCGGCCCCGTCGATGCGCGCGGCCTCGTACAGCGCCGGGTCGATCTTGCTCATGCCGGTGACGAGGAGGATCGTGCACAGGCCGAGCATCACCCAGGCCCCGATGATCCCGACGGCGGGCAGCGCCGTACCGAACTCGCCGAGCCAGGCCCGCGTGTGGCGGCCGAGGCCGATCGCGTCCATGACCTGGTTGACCATGCCGGTCGTGCTGAGGACCCAGCTCCAGGCGATGCCGGCGGCGACGAGCGGGATGACCTGCGGGAGGAAGAGGACGGTCCGGGCGGCCGTACCGAGCGCGCCGGTGCTGACGCGGTGGATGAGGCTCGCGACGAACAGGCCGAGGACGACGGGGACGAAGCTGAAGAAGACGATCAGCACGAACGCGTGCCCGATGATCTCCAGGAGGTCGGGATCGGTGAGCACGGTCCGGTAGTTGTCGAGCCCGACCCACTCCGAGGGGCCGATGCCGTCCCAGCGGTAGAGGGAGTACTGAAAGGTCGTCAGGAGGGGCTTGAGGACGAAGAACCCGTACACGGCGAGGGCGGGGACGACGAACAGCCAGCCGCTCCAGCGCGTCCCCGGCCGCCGCCTCGCGGCCACACCGCCGGCCGCGGAAGGCAGCGACCGCGCTTCCTTCTCGACCACGGTGCTCACCGCGACAGCTCCTTCGCGTACTCCTTCTGTACGGCCTTCACGTACCCCTCGGGCGTCTGCTGCCCCACGATCAGCTTCTGGAGCTCGGGCGTGATGGCCGACGCGAAGATGGACCCGGTCGCGTTGGCGGTGAAGTCGACCGCCCCGTTCTCGGCGCCGAGCCGCTGCGAGGCGGCGAGGGTGGACGCGAGCACCGTGCCCGCCTTGGCCTGCGGTACGGCGAGGTCGGCGGGCCCGCCGGGGCTGGAGCCGCCGACGTCGACGAGGATCTTGCGGGCCTTGGCGTCCGTGTGCAGCCAGTTGAGGAAGTACGCGGCCTCGTCGGGATGCTTCGCGCGGGCCCCGATCCCGAAGGTGTTCGGCGAGGACATCGCGACGTGCCGGCCCCCGGTCTTCTCGGCCGGGAAGAGGAAGAAGCCGACGTTGCCGGGCATCTTCTTATCGAGGTTGGCCGACTCCCAGTCCCCGTTGAACATGAACAGTCCCCGGCCCTTGGTGAAGTCACCGACCATGGTGGTGTAGTCCATGGCGTTGGCGTCCTTGGTGAAGTACCCGGCCTTCGCCCACTTCTCGATGGTCTCGGCGGCCTTGAGGGGCGCCGGGGTGTCGAAGGTGGCGCCGGTCTTCTGGAAGATCCAGTCGTTGACCTGGGCGGGGTCGGTGAACTGGTTCTGGAGCGCCTGGTAGGGGAAGTTGATGCCGGCGGTGTTCTTGTTGAACTGCACGATCGGCTGGACGCCCGCCCGCTTGGCCTGGGCGAGCAGCGCCTCGAACTCGGCGACGCTCCCGGGCACCCCGCTCATGCCCGCTTTCTTCGCGAGGTCCTTGTTGTAGAAGACGCCGGTGACGCTGTACCCGAGCCCGGCGCCGTACAGGGGCCCCGAGCCGCGCTGACCCGCCTTGTCGACCCGGAGTTGCGCGAGCTGGGAGGCGGGGAACTTGTCCCACCCGTACGCCCGGAAATAAGGGTCGAGGTCCTTCAGCAGGTTGTCCTTGACCAGGTCGACCATGGTCGGCAGCCGCATGATGTCCGGCGCGTTGTCCCCGGCCAGGACGCGCGGCGCGTTCTCGACGAGCACCGTGAACTGGTCCTCGCGCACCTTGAAGGTGACGTTCGGATGCTGCCGGGTGAACTCGTCCGCCAGCGCCTTGGCCAGCGGGAACCCGGTCTCGGCGTACATCTGGAGCGTGACCTTGCCGGTGCCGAGCGAGGTGCTGACAGCCGTGTCGCCGGAGGCGGCCGGGGCGTCGGAGCCGGGGGCACTGCACGCGGCTGCGAGGAATATCAGGGGAACCATCAGGGCCGGCCAGAGTTTCGCCGTGCCTTCGTACATGGAGCACTCCTTGCCTGGGTCACGAGGGGGTCCAGACGGTTGCCGAGGCGGCTTTCATCGGTGCTAAATAGATTTAGCAGCGAGCATGAGCCCTGCCCAGGACCCTGTCAAGAACCGTGCGGAGGACCGCATTTGAGCCGACGACGCGTCACCATGACCGACGTGGCCCGCCGGGCGGGGGTGTCGCCGACCACGGCGTCCTTCGTCCTCGCCGGCCGCCGCGACATGCGCATCTCGGGCGACGCCGAGGACCGGGTACGGCGCGCCGCGCGCGAACTCGGCTACCGGCCCAACCTCACCGCGCGCGGCCTGCGCACGTCGGTGACCAGGACCGTCGCCCTGATCTCCGACACCATCGCGACGACCCAGTTCGCGGGCGAGGTCATCCACGGCGCCCTCGACGCGGCGGGCGCCCGCGAGCACGTCCTGTTCGTCGCGGAGACCGAGGGGGACGCGCAGACGGAGACCCGGCTCGTCGAGGGGATGCTGGACCGGCAGGTGGACGGGTTCGTGTACGCCACGATGTACAGCCGCGAGGTCCGGTTGCCCGCCGCCCTGCGGGACGCCCGGGTGGTGCTGCTCAACTGCTACGAGCGGGACGCGCGGGCGCCGAGCGTCCTGCCGGACGAGGTGAACGCGGGGCGGGACGCGGCGCGCGTGCTGCTCGACGCCGGGCACCGCCACGGCGTGCACGTCATCGGCGGGCGCCATGTGACGGACGCGACGCCGGACGGGGTGTGGGCGGGGCGGGAGCGGATGCGGGGCGTCGAGGAGGTGCTCGCGGGGGCGGGCGTACGGGTCGAGGGGGTCGCCGAGTGCGACTGGCAGCCCGAGGACGGGCACCGGGAGGTGGGGCGGCTGCTGGCGGCGGGGACCGTGCCGCGTGCGCTGGTCTGCCTCAACGACCGGCTGTCGCTGGGGGCTTACCAGGCGCTCCAGGAGGCGGGGCTGCGGGTGCCGGACGACGTGTCGGTGGTGTCGTTCGACGACTCGGACCTCGCGGTGTGGGTGCGTCCGCGGTTGACGAGTGTGGCGCTGCCGCACTACCGGCTGGGGCGGACCGCCGTGGAACTGCTGCTGGACGGCGGGGCGGAGCCGGTCGTCCAGCGGGTGCCGATGCCGGTGATGCTGCGGGCTTCGCATGCGCGGCCCCGTGGCTGACGGAGGCTCGGCCACGAGCCCGGCGCGGGTTCTCAGCGCGGCGGGCGCAGTCCCCCGTCGGGGGTCCAGCGCACGGGGACGGGGTCCGAGAGTTCCCCCACGAACGCCCCGTCCCGCTCGTCGACGAACCCGATGAGCCGCCAACTGCCGTCGCCCGCCTGGACGAGGCGGGGCGCGTAGAGGTCCGGGCCGGGTACGGGGATCGCCGCCGCCGGGTCCCAGGGGCCCAGCGTCGACGGGCCGGGAATCGCCCACAGGCGGCCCTCGTCCACGCGCGGGTGCGGGGTGTTGGTGCAGAACAGCAGCAGTGGCTGTCCGTCGACGACGGCGACCTGCGGCACCTCCAGGTGGCCGAAACCGGCGGGTCGCGTGAGGGGTGGGCCCACGGTCCAGTCGAGGAGGTCGGCCGAGCGGGCGTGGCCGATGACGCCCCGGCCCTCGGCGGGGCCCTGGCCGGCGCGCGCCGTGATCAGCATGTGCCAGCCCTCCCCCGCCGGGTCGGGGAACACCCAGGGGTCGCGCCACGCCTCCTCGTACCAGGTGCCGGCGCCGAGGCGTTCGTACCAGGCCGGGTCGGCCTCGACGAGGGGCTTGTCGCCGTGGCGGTGCCAGGTGTGGAGGTCGTCGGAGGTCGCGAGGCCGATGCGCTGGACGAGGCCGTTCTCGGCGCGGCTCACTCCCGTGTAGTAGAGGTGCCAGCGGCCGTCGGGGGCGCGGACCACGCAGCCCGTCCAGGTGGCGAGGTCGTCCCAGGCGGGTCCGTCGGCGGCGGTCAGCGCGTCGGCGGTGAGGTGCCAGGTGCGCAGGTCGTCGGAGATCGCGTGGCCGACCGAGGCGCGGTGGTGGTGGCGGGCGGGGTCCAGGAGGGCGCGGGACGCTCTGAGGAAGAAGGCGTGGTGGCGGTCCTCGTCGTCCCGCGTGTACCAGCTGTCCCACACCCAGTGATCGGGCAAGCGCAACATCGACGTGCCTCTCGCTCGCGGACGCTGCGGGAAAGCTAGCAGGCTAAATCGTTTTATCAAAGGGCTGTTCCGGGAGGCGCTGCGACGGACCCGCGGACCCGCAGGGGCATCGGCACCCACTGCACGCCGGGTTCGCGGCCCGGGTCGAGCAGGGTCTCCACGGCCAGCCGGCCCATCCGCTCGTGCGGCAGCGCGGCCGTCGTCAGCCCTGGGCGCAGCCATGCCGCGATCGGGTCGTCGTCGAAGGAGACCACGGAGACGTCCCCCGGCACGGACAGTCCCGCCTCGGCCAGCGCCTGGTAGGCGCCGAGGGCCAGCCGGTCGTTCATGCAGACGACGGCCCCTGGCGGGGTGCGGCGGCTCAGCAGGCCGCGCATCGCCTCGTACCCGTCGCCGGGCTGCCACTCGGCGGCCCCGCCGCCGGGGGTGAGGCGGACTCCGTACGGCTCCAGCGCGCGCCGGATGCCGCGCAGGCGGGGGCCGGCGGCGAGGGAGCGGCGGGGGTCGCGTTCGACGGCGCCGGCCCGGCCGAGCACGGCGATACGGCGGTGGCCGTGCTCCAGGAGGAGCGTCGCCACGTCGTGGCCCGCGCGTTCGTCGTCCGGGAGGATCGCGGGCACCGGTTCGGTGCTGTCGGCGTTGAGGAGGACCGTGGGGCGGCTCGCCATCGCCGGGGGCACGGTCAGGCGGCGGCACGCCATGGCCGCGTACACGAACCCGTCGATCTGGCGGTCCAGCATCGCTTCCACGGCCTGCCGTTCGGCCTGCGGGTCGCCCTGGGTCTCGGCGATCAGCAGGACGTGGTCGCGTTCGCGGGCCGCTTCGAGGGCGCCGCGGATCATGTCGCCGGCGAAGCGGGTGGTGGCGACGACGTCCGAGATGAAGGCGATCGTCGCGGTCTTGCGGGTCCGCAGGCTGCGGGCGGCGACGTTGGGCCGGTAGCCGAGTTCCTCGGCGGCGGCGAAGACCCGGTCCTGTGCCTCCTGCGAGATCCGGGTGCCGGGGCGCCGGTTGAGGACCAGGGACGCCGCCGTCACCGACAGCCCCGCGTGCCGTGCCACGTCGGCCAGTGTCACTCTTCCCCGCACCATGGGTCGCTCCTCCCGCGCGGGCCCATCTTCGCAGGCGGCTGCTTCCTCGTGCCGTCGCCGGGTGCGGCACGAGGAAGCGGCCACCGGGTCAGGCGGCCGTGGACAGCAGGTCGTCGAGCCGGATCGAGGACAGGACCTCCACGGTGTGCCGGCCGCCCCGGCCCACGAGGGCGATCCGCCCGTCCCAGCCCGCGACCACCACCCGGTCGCCGTCCCAGGGGAGCATGCAGGACAGGCCCTGCCCGAACTCGTCGACGACCCGGCCCGAGGCGAGGGTCGCGGTGCTGTCCGTCCAGTCGATCTCCCAGGCGTACAGGTGGAAGTCGTAGGAGCCGGCGAGGACGACGGGACGGTCCGGGGTGCCGAGGAGGCCGACGCACTTCACGGACTCGTCGGGGCCGAGGAGGGTCTGTACGCCGGTGGCGCGGCCCTCGGACAGGCGGCCCACCTTCACGGTGTGGTCCCGCGACGCACTGGCCACGACGGCTCCGGCGAGCTGGGCGACGGCGTTGACGAGGTTGCCGTGTTCCCACAGGGACGCGCGGTCGGCGTAGGCTCCGGCGGCCACGGTCCGGTCGGTCGCCGCCGACAGGAACCCGGGGCCGTCGAGGGAGACGAGGGACTTCACCGAGCCGCCGTGCGCCTCGTGGCGGTCGATCACCTCCAGCGTGCCGGGGTCGAGGGCGACCAGTTCGCCGTTGTAGGTGCCGGCCATCAGGACGTCGCCGTCCAGGCACAGGGACGGCACGGGCGCGCCGAGGGGCTCGCCCACGGCCCGTACGCCGTCGTCGGGTCCGCCGGTCCAGCTGATCACCCTGCCGTCGTAGGTCCCGGCGTAGAAGGTGTCCGCGCGGACGGCCAGGGCGAGGACGGGGCCGTCGGTGACCTGGTGGACCTGGGCGGGGGCCCGCGGGTCGTCGGGGTCGAGGGCGAGGACCGCGCCGGAGTCGCAGCCGACGAGGAGCTGATGGCCTCTGCGGGCCAGCGCGTTGGGGCCGTAGGTGGGGGTGGTGGGCGCGGACAGTTCGCGGCCGTCGTCCAGGGCGAGGAGGTGGGGTGCGCCCCAGAAGCTGCCGGCGGCGACGAGGCCGCCGGCGGTGGAGACGGACCTCGGCCAGATGCGGGCGTCGTCGATCTGGCGCAGCCGGCGCCCGGAGCGGTCGTAGAAGTGCAGGCCGCCTTCGTAGGCGCCGACGATGAGGGTGTGGCCGTCGTCGGACCACTCGACGCTGCGGGCGGCGGACCGGGAGACCTGGAGGCTGGTGAGGGGCTCCAGGGCCCGGGAGAGCACCTCGACCGTGCCGTCGTCGCGGGCGATGGCGAGGGCCGTGCCGTCGGGGGACCAGGAGCAGCCCTCGACGGACGACGCGTAGCGGCGGGTCACGGGCGGTGTGCCGTCGTCGGGGGCGGTGACGGAGACGAGGCCGTCCTCGCCGACGGTGGCGACCAGGCCCTGGGCGCTGACGGAGACCATCATGCAGTGCGCGGTGTGGGAGCCGATCTCGGAGAGGAAGGCGCCGGTGCGGGCGTCCCAGACCGTGGCGCGGCCGTCTTCGGAGACGCAGATGAGTCTGCGGCCGTCCGGCATCCAGGCGACGGAGTTGATGTCGTCGGTGTGCCGGGCGAGGACGGTGACGAGGCTGCTGGCCCCGTCGTCGGCCACGTGCCAGACGGCGGCGGTCTTGTCGGCCGACGCGGTCGCGAGGAGACCGGGGTCGGCCGGGTTCCACGCCGAGGAGTTGACGAGGCGGCGGTGTTTGAGGCTGGCCAGGCGGGCCACGTCGTCGGGGGTGCTGGTGTCCCAGATGATCACCGTGCCGTCGTAGGAGGCGGTCGCCAGGCGGCGGGCGTCGGCGCGGAGGGCGACGTGGGTGAGGGGGGCGGCGTGCCCCGTCGGGCTTTCGGGCAGGTCGATTGCGCGCATGGGTGTCCCTTGAGTGGTGGGCTGAAGGGTTATTCGCCGAACGTGATGCCGGGGGCGCCGGGTACGGGGCGCAGCAGCGCGCCGTCCGGGGTGTGCTCGACGGTGGCGTGTTCGACCGTGGCGGGTGCGGGGGCGCCGGCGAGGAGGACGGACCAGTCGGGGACCGGCCGGTCGGGGGTGACGCGGGTGCGGCCGTCGGCGTGTTCGACGGTGAAGGAGGCGCTGAGCGTGCCGTCGGGGGCGACGATGCCGGTCGTCGTGAGGGGCGTCGCGGGCGGGGTGTGCAGGCGCAGGGTGACGCCTGCGGCGTAGTCGTACTCGGGGGTGTCGTCGACGGCGCCGATGGGCAGGACGGTGCCGGGGCGGACCAGCAGGGGCAGGCTGTCGAAGCCGTGCTGTTCGTCGACCCAGCGGGGGCCGGTGATGTTCTCGCCGGTCAGGAGGCTGGTCCAGGTGCCCGCGGGGACGTAGTAGCGGACGTGTCCCTCGGCGTTGAAGAC
Organism: Streptomyces niveiscabiei; assembly: GCF_033794345.1. Lineage (NCBI taxonomy): Bacteria > Bacillati > Actinomycetota > Actinomycetes > Kitasatosporales > Streptomycetaceae > Streptomyces > Streptomyces niveiscabiei. The sequence goes on along the minus strand of NZ_JARAYJ010000066.1, from coordinate 7,531 downwards.
GGGGGCGACCAGGAGGGAGTCGCCCAGCATGTACTGGGTCTCCAGGTAGGCGCAGGCCGGGTCGTCGGGGAACTCCAGGATCATCGGGCGCATCATGGGCAGGCCCTCGGTGTGGGCCTCGTCGGCGATGCGGGCGAGGTAGGGCATGAGGCGCATCTTGAGGCGGGTGAAGTCGCGCAGGACGCTCACGGACTCCTCGTCGATCGTCCACGGCACCCGGTAGGAGGAGCCGCCGTGCAGGCGGCTGTGGGAGGAGAGCAGCCCGAAGGCGATCCACCGTTTGAAGACGGCGGCGTCGGGCCGGCCGGTGAACCCGCCGATGTCGTGGCTCCAGTAGCCGAACCCGGACAGGCCCAGGGAAAGGCCGCCGCGCAGGCTCTGGGCCATGCCCTCGAAGGTGGCCTCGCCGTCGCCGCTCCAGTGCACCGGGAAGCGCTGGGTGCCGGCCGCGGCGGCGCGGGCGAACAGCACGGCGTCGCCGTGTCCCCGGTGGCGTTCGAGGACGCCGAAGACGACCTCGTTGTAGAGGTGGGCGTAGTGGTTGTGCATCCGCTCGGGGTCGGAGCCGTCGAAGTACTCGACGTCCAGGGGGATGCGCTCCCCGAAGTCCGTCTTGAAGCTGTCGACGCCCATGTCGAGGAGGGCGCCGAGCTTGTCCTCGAACCAGGTGCGGGCGGCCGGGTTGGTGAAGTCGACGACGGCCAGGCCGGGTTGCCACCGGTCCCACTGCCACACCCCGCCGCCCTGCCTGCGCAGCAGGTAGCCGGCCCGTCTGCCCTCCTCGAAGAGGGGCGAGTGCTGGGAGATGTAGGGGTTGATCCAGAGGCAGATCCTGAGGCCGCGTTCCTTGAGGCGTTTCAGCATGCCCGGCGGGTCGGGGAAGGCGTCCTCGTCCCAGGCGAAGTCGCACCACTGGTAGCCGCGCATCCAGAAGCAGTCGAAGTGGAACACCGACAGCGGCAGTTCCCGTTCGGCCATGCCGTCGATGAACGAGGTGACGGTGTCCTCGTCGTAGGAGGTGGTGAACGAGGTCGACAGCCACAGCCCGTACGACCAGGCGGGCAGCCGGGCCGGGCGGCCGGTGAGCGCGGTGTAGCGGCGCAGGATGTCCTTGGGGGTGGGGCCGTGGACGACGTAGTAGCGCAGTCTCTGGCCGGGCACGCTGAACTGGACGCGTGCGACGGCCTCGGAGGCCACCTCGTAGGACACCTTGCCGCTGTGGTGGACGAAGACCCCGTAGCCGGCGTCGGTGAGGTAGAACGGCACGTTCTTGTAGGCCTGTTCGGTGGACGTGCCGCCGTCGGCGTTCCAGATGTCGACGGACTGGCCGTTGCGCACGAGCGGCCCGAAGCGTTCGCCGAGCCCGTAGACGTGCTGTCCGACGCCGAGGTCGAGCTGTTCGCGGATATACGGCGTCCCGTCGGAGTCGATGACGGCCATCGCCCGGTCGCCGCTGCGGGTCAGGACCCGGCCCCCGGCGAGGAAGTCCATGCTCCAGGTGTCGCCGCGCGTGAACCGCACGGACAGGTCGCCGCTGGTGAGGACGGCGGCCTCGTCGTCGACCGTCACGTCGACGGGGGCGGCGCGGGAGAGGTCCAGGTCGAGTTCGGGGCCGGCCGGGGGGTCGCCGTAGAAGTGGCTGATGTCGACGGCGATGACGTCGGGCATGGGGCTGGTGCAGCGGACGGTGACGACGGGGCCGCTGGTGAGGTCGCCCTTGGTCTTCAGCTGTTTGACGGGGGCGAGGACGGTCAGGGAGTCGGGGGTGGGGGTGACGCGGTACACCTGTGCGGGATGGACCGCCGCGGTGCCTTCGCGCCACAGCCAGTACCCGTCGGTGAACTTCATGGGGTGTCACTCTCCTCGGGAATGCGGAAAGTTCAGTTCCCGGCGCTCTCGTAGCGCCGTAGGCCGCGGTGGAACACGGACCGGGCCAGCAGGTGGAGCAGGACGGCGGCGACCGGGGCGGCCGGCAGGACCCACAGGGAGGTGTCGCCGGTCAGCGCGGTCACCGGGAGGTAGGTGACGAACGCGAACGGGAGGGGGAAGAAGAACGCCGCCGACAGCAGGCGGGGGTACAGGTGCAGGGGGAAGCGGGCCAGGTCGGTGAACTGCTGGACGAGGAACGGGACGTTGTTCACCTCGCGGAACCAGAAGGCCAGGGACGCCGAGGCCAGGTTGACGGAGCCGTAGATCACGCTGCCGCAGGCCACGCACATCAGCAGGACGGGGAGCGTCCACATGCTCAGGTCGAGGTGGCCGGCGGCGAGGCCCATGGCGACGCAGCCGACGGCGAGGTCGCCGAGGCCGTGCAGGCTGACGTTGCGGGTGTAGAGGTGCAGGACCGGGTCGACGGGGCGCAGCAGGAGGGCGTCGAGCTCGCCCTTGCGGATCAGCTCGACGAGTTTCCACACGCCGTCGAAGAGGAGGACGTTGAGGCCGAGGGGCGCGGTGGCCAGGCCGTACAGGAAGATCATCTTCCAGGTGGTCCAGCCCTCCACGGCGGGGGTGCGGCGCAGCAGGACGAGCATGAAGGCCAGCCAGGTGCCCTGGCGCAGGAGCGCGGAGACGATCTGGAGGGCGAGGTCGGCGCGGTAGGCGGACTTGGCGCGGTACTGGAGGCGCAGGAGCAGCGCGAAGTGCCGTACGGCGTACGCCCGTTGCTCAGCCGCCATAGCTGTCCAGCCGCCGGAAGCCACGCTGGAGGAGCAGGGCCGTCACGCCCGCGAGGACGGCGAGCCAGGCGATCTGGACGGCGACGAGCCCCGCCGCCTCGCCGGTTTCGACGCGGCCGAAGTAGATGAGGGTGGGGGTGTTGAAGGAGCCCTGGAAGGGCAGCGCGTAGGCGATCGCGCGCAGCCAGTCGGGGAGCATCTGGAGGGGGAACATGGCGCCGGACAGCAGGAGCGCGAGGGCCTGGCGGCAGGCGATGAGGCCGAGGACGTTGGTCGTCCAGAAGCAGATGACGCCGGTGGTGACCGCGATGGCCGCCTTGAGGGCGATGGCTAGCAGGAAGGAGAGGACCAGCAGGGTGCGCGTGCCGCTCGCGGGGGCGACGGCCGGGAGGACCGTCAGGACGGCCGCCGCGAGGCAGACGCCGACGGAGAGGAGTTCCATCAGCAGGGCTGCGGTCAGTTCGGAGGCCCGCAGGGTCAGGTAGTGGACGGGCTTGAGGAGTTCCATGGAGACGCTGCCGTCGCGGATGCTCGCCGAGACGCGTTCCTCGGTGCCGAACGAGAGGATCAGCGTCAGCAGGAAGGACATCAGGAGGTAGGTCCGCATCTGCGGCCAGTCGTAGCCGGACCGGGTCTGCCCGTCGCCCATGATGGCGCGCCAGATGTAGAAGAGCACCGCGATCTGGACCAGGCCGATGAGGACGCCGACCACGTACCGGCCCCGGTACATGAAGGCTTCCTGGGCGGCGGCGCCGACCAGGCTGCGGAAGGCCGTCACGGGAGGTCACCGCCGCCGCTCGCCGTGGTGGCGCGCGGGCGGAAGAGGCGCTGCACGATGTGTTCCAGGGTGGGTTCGCGCAGTTCGAAGTCGACGATCTCGTGGTCGCGCATGATGGCGCCGACCAGGTGCGCCGCGCTTGTGGTGTTGCGGTCGAAGGCGCAGGACAGGCGCTGCCGGTCGAGGACCTCGCAGGTGACGCCGGTCGCGCGGACCGTGCGGGCGACCTCGTCGGCGTCCTCGGTGGCGGGCACGGTCAGGACGAGACGGCGGTCGGCGGCGAGGCGCTGCTTCACGCTCGCGATGTCGTCGTCGAGGACCTTGCTGCCGTGGTCGAGGATGATCAGCCGCCGGCACATGCCCTCGATGTCGGCCATGTCGTGGCTGGTCAGGAAGACGGTCGTGCCCTGCCGCTGGTTGAGGTGGCGGATGAACTGGCGTACGGCGGCCTTGGAGTTGACGTCGAGTCCGCCGGTCGGCTCGTCGAGGAAGACCAGCTTCGGGTCGTGCAGCAGGGCGGCGGCGAGGTCGGCGCGCATGCGCTGGCCCAGGGAGAGCTGGCGGACGGGGACGGACAGGAACTCGCCGAGTTCGAGGAGGTCGGTGAAGAGGGCCAGGTTGGCGCGGTAGGCCGCCTGCGGGATCTCGTACATGCTGGCGAGGGTCTTGAACGAGTCGGCGACCGGGAGGTCCCACCACAGGGAGGTGCGGTGGCCGAAGACGGCGCCGATGCCGCGGACGTGGCGTCTGCGGTCGCGGTGCGGTTCCAGGCCGTTCACGCGGACGTGGCCGGCGGTCGGGGTCATCAGACCGGTGAGGATCTTGATGGTGGTGGACTTCCCGGCGCCGTTGGAGCCGAGGTAGCCGACCGAGTCGCCGGGCTCCACCTCGAAGCCGACCCCGTCGAGCGCCGTCTTCGCCCGGTACCGGGGGTGCAGGAAGTGCTTGAGCGTGCCTGCCGGTCCTGGTTCCTTCTGCGGAATCCGGTACTCCTTGCGGAGACCGCGTACCTCGATGGCCTTCATGCCTCTCCTCGGTACTGGCCGGTGGGTGCCGGGCCCCGCCGGCCGACGGGGCCCGGAGGGGTCAGCCGGCTGCCGCGAGCCGGAACCCGATGTCGTGGGGTGTCTCGTCGTAGGCCGCGTGGCGGCGGGCGCAGCGGGCGAGGTCGCGGTTGTGGCGCCAGGAGCCACCGCGCGTCACGTGCGGGTCGCTCGCCCAGTTCTCGGCGGGCGGCACGCTCGCCGGGGCGCCCGGGTACGGCTCGTACAAGGTCGACGTCCATTCGTCGACGTTGCCCGCCATGTCGAGGGTGCCGAAGGGGCCGGCGCCGGACGGGAAGGAGCCGACGGGCACAGGGCCGCCGTTCCCGGCGGTCAGCAGGTTGGCGTGGGCGTCGTCGAAGCGGTCGCCCCAGGGGTAGACGCGGGCGTCGTCGCCGCGGGCCACGCGCTCCCACTCGGTCTCGGAGGGGAGCCGTACGGGCAGGCCGGTGCGGTCGGCGAGCCAGGCGCAGTACTCGGTGGCCGTCTTCCAGTCGACGCCGGTGACCGGGTGGTCGTCGGCGGGCTGTGCGGCCAGCCCCTGTTCGCGGGCGAAGGGCGCCCACTGGGCGCGGGTCACCGTCGTACGGCTGATCGCGAACTGCGGGACGGTCAGCTCGACGCGGGGGCACTCCTTGAGGAACCAGTCCGCCGGGATGCCGAGGTCGGCGTGGTCGCGTACCAGTCCGGGTACGTCCCGCTCGTCCGTCCCCCGCACGAGGACCCCGGCCGGGACGGTGACCCAGTCGATGTCCGGAAGCGCTGCTCGGGTCATGCGAGTACCTGCCTGTTCTGTTCTCGGATGTCTCGTCACGCGGGCCCGCTGGAGCGGACGCTGTGCCACACCCGGTTGTCCGTCGCCAGCTCCAGGACGGCCCGCCAGCCGGCGGCGCCCTGGAGCACCTCGAACACCAGGAGCGTGCACCAGCCGTCCCTTATACCGAGGTGGCGCCACTCGGGGGAAACCGCGGTACGGGCGATCCGGGCCGCCTCCAGGCCGAGAACCGCGAGGGCGAGCCGCCGGGTACGGCTGCCGCGCCCCGCCAGTAACAGGGCGGGCGGTACGGCGAGTTGGGCCACGATGCTCGCGCCCGTCATGCCGAGCGCGACGCGGCCCGCCGGGGTCAGGCGCGGTGACGGGAGGTGTTTCAGCGCGGCGAGCTGGCCGCGCAGCCAGCGCACGCGTTGCCTCAGCGCGGTGGCCAGTTCGTCGATCGGCGCGCCGTAGGAGAAGTTCGCGAGGAACCGGACGTTTGGGCTGTGCCGGCTCGCGAACATCGACCAGACGAAGCACTCCTCGGCCTCGTCCTCGATGAAGCCGCCGGTCTTCGCGAGGAACGTGGTGCTGACGTAGACGGAACTGCCCTGGAGGAACGCGGTGCCCAGGCGCCGCTGGAGGAAGATCATCGACGCGATGTGGGTGGCGTTCTCGGCGGCGATCGTGCGGCCCACCCAGGTGCGGGACTCCTGGAACTCGAACGCCTCGACGATGTCGGCGCCCTCCTCGAACTCCCGGACCACGTCGGTGAGTTGCGTCGGGCCCGGCATGACGTCCGCGTCCAGGAACAGGACGATGTCGTGGGCGCCGAGTCCGTCCAGGGCGTGGTTCAGGGCGCGGCCCTTGGGGCGCATGTCCGGTACGGGCCACACGCGCGATCTCGGGTCGAAGCCCGCCTCGGCCAGGGCGGCGAAGGCGGTGCGTGCGGGGTTCTCGCTGCGGGTGTCGCCCTCGGGGATCAGCCAGAGGATCGTGACGTGCTCCCGGGGGTAGTCGAGGCGGAGCATGCCGGTGGCCGAGCGTTCGCAGGTCTCCAGGGATTCGCGGTACATCGGGACGAGGATCACGATGTCGGCGGGGGTGGGGTTCGTGGTGGGGGTGTCGCGGTCCGGCCTGCGTTCCATGGTGGGGATCAGGAAGCCGGTCACGCGGATTCCCCGACGAGGTCGATGGTGTGGCCGCCCAGTTCCGCCTTGACCCTCAGGTACTGCGTATTGCGTTCCGTGCGGAATACCCGGGTGGCCTGGATTCCCTCGATCTCTATGCCCTGCGCTTCGAGCTGGCGCACCTTGTCGGGGTTGTTGGTGAGCAGGCGTACCCGGGGAATTCCGAGGGCGCGCAGCATCTGTGCGGCGGGCAGGTATTCCCGTAGGTCGTCCGCGAATTCCAGGGCGCGGTTGGCGGCGAAGGTGTCGAGGCCCGCTTCGTCCTGGACCCGATATGCGTCCAGCTTGTTGTAGAGGCCGATTCCCCGGCCCTCCTGGCGCAGGTACAGGAGAATTCCCCCGGCGCCGGCGAACGTCTCCACCGCCTCTCCGAGCTGCGGTCCGCAGTCGCAGCGCGCCGAGCCGAAGACGTCGCCCGTGAGGCACTCCGAGTGCACGCGGACGAGGGGGGCGGGTGCGGTGGCGGGCGTCGCGTCGCCCGGGAAGACGACCGCGATATGTTCCCGGCCGTCGGCGAGTCCGCTGAAACTCACCATTTCCGCGGTATGCCACGACCCGTCGTCGATATGTACGGGGACATCCACCCGAGTTCGAATGACAACCTTGTCACTATTCTCGGAAACCCCTCTCTTCCTGCCACTGTTGTCGACGGTCTGCGTGAAACTATGCCCTCCTGTTACAGGCATGGCAAGGCCCCCTCTCCATCCACCGATTCGACTTGACGGAACACTAACAGGGCTGATGTTGCGGGTGTCAACGATCACCCGGCCAGGGTGGCCGGTTCACGTGTCCCGGAGATGTCACGGGCACGCAATCGATTTCCGTCGAATCGACAGCCGAGCTGCCTGTTCCCTTGGGGCCCACTTCCGCTTTTGGGCGACCGCTGGATTCCGGTTGGCTTGTTCGATGGATCATCGAATTGATCCACAGGATGGCCGAAGGCGGACGAATCGATGAAAACCGATCGAGCGAACCTCGCGGTGCCGAAGTGCCTAGTGCCGCATCAGGCAACGTTCGCCCTGTTGACGACCTCGCGGAGGAGTTCGTCGGCGGCGTGCTTGTTTCGCCAGATGATGTAGCGGCGGATCATG
>NZ_JARAYJ010000065.1:0-28213 GCF_033794345.1 Streptomyces niveiscabiei | reverse complement strand
GGGCGTCGGGGCGTCGGGGCGTCGGGGCGTCGGGGCGTCGGGGCGTCGGGGCGTCGGGGCGTCGGGGCGTCGGGGCGTCGGGGCGTCGGGGCGTCGGGGAATCCTCACCCACGCCCCCAACCCAACCTTGCCCCTGCCCCTGCCCCTGCCCCTGCCCCTGCCCCTGCCCCTGCCGAGTCCACCCGGCACAACCCGGTCCTGGCCAGTCCGGCCGACCCAACCCGGTCTAACCCGGACCACCCGGACCGCCCCCAAGACACCTAACCCCGCGACCCCCCGGCCTCCCAACCACCCCTCACAGCTCGTAAACCACCGTCACCGGCGCATGGTCCGACCACCTCTCCGCATGCGTCGCCGCCCGCTCCACGTACCCCTTCGTCGCCTTCCCCGCGAGCCCCGGCGTCGCGACGTGGTAGTCGATACGCCAGCCCGTGTCGTTGTCGAAGGCCCGCCCCCGGTACGACCACCAGGTGTACGGCCCCTCGACATCGGGGTGCAGGGCCCGCATGACGTCGACATACCCCCCGTTCCCCTCGGCGAAGACCTCGCCCAGCCACTCCCGCTCCTCCGGAAGGAAGCCGGAGTTCTTGGTGTTGCCGCGCCAGTTCTTGAGGTCGGCCTGCTGGTGGGCGATGTTCCAGTCGCCGCAGACGAGGACCTCGCGCCCCTCGGCGGCGGCCCGCACCCGCAGTTCCTTGAGGTGGGCGAGGAACGCGTCCATGAACCGGATCTTCTCGTCCTGCCGCTCCGTCCCGACCTCGCCGGAGGGCAGGTAGAGCGAGACGACCGTCACACCGGGCAGGTCGGCCTCGACGTACCGCCCGCTGCCGTCGAACTCCTCCGCCCCGAGCCCGACCCGCACCGCGTCGGGCTCACGCCGCGTGTAGAGGGAGACCCCGGCCCGCCCCTTCGCCGCGGCCGGCGCGTGCACGACGAACCACCCCTCCGGCGCCCGCACCTCCTCCGGCAACTGCTTCTCCTCGGCCCGCACCTCCTGGAGGCACAGCACGTCGGCGGAGGTCTCCGCGAGCCACTCCACGAACCCCTTCTTCGCGGCGGCCCGCAGCCCGTTCACGTTCACGGTGGTCACGGTGAACACAACACTCGCCTCTCGCTTCGCGGCCCCGTGACACCTTCACCCTGGTCACCGTCGGCCCGCGGGAACGATACCGGCACACTGGACCAAGCCCGGATAACCACCCACCCCTCTCCCTGCATAGAAGTACAGTGAATCGCATGAACATACGCCGCCTCTCCTTCGACCACCCCGACGCCGTCAAGCTCAACGACGAGGTCCAGGCCGAGTACCACGAGCGCTACGGCGACGGCGGCGACGCCACCCACCTGGACCCCGCCGACTTCCGGCCGCCCCAGGGCCTCTACCTCATCGCCTACGACGACTCCGACCGCCCCGTCGCCACCGGCGGCTGGCGCAGCCAGGACCAGAGCGACGAAGGGTACTCGGACGGCGACGCCGAGCTGAAGCGCATGTTCGTCATCCGCGAGATGCGCGGACTCGGCCTCGCCCGCCGCATCCTCGCCACCCTGGAGGACGACGCCCGCGCCGCCGGCCGCACCCGCATGGTCCTGGAGACCGGCACCGAGCAGCCCGAGGCCATCGCCCTCTACGTCTCCAGCGGCTACGAGCCCTGCCCGAAGTTCGGCTACTACCGCAACTCCAGTTCGAGCCGCTGCTACGCGAAGGCGCTGTAGCGGACGCTCAGGCCGACGCCGCGCCCGGACCGCCGCCCCGCCCGGCGGTCCGCCGCCGACCTCCGCACCGCCTCACCTGCCCGGTATCGGCACCCGGCGCCGCCCCGACCTCACCACTTCCCGCATCTCCCTCACCAGCTCCTCCCCTTCCCTTCTCTGCCGCTCCCTCTGCCTCTCCCGGTTTCCGGCCTGTACCCCTTCATCGTTCCGACCCCGCCGCCCGGTTCACAGATCCACGAATTTCCCCAAACTTTTTTCCGCAGCCCCTCCCCTCTCCCCCTCTCCCCTTCCCCCCTCTTCTCCTCATCCCCTCATCCCCGCAAGAACGCCAGCACCGCCAGCACCCTCCGATGCCCGTCCTCCGCCGGCGGCAGATCCAGCTTCGCGAGGATGGACCCGATGTGCTTCCCCACCGCCGCCTCGGACACCACCAGCTCCCGGGCGATCGCCGCGTTGGACCGCCCCTCGGCGACCAACGCCAGCACCTCCCTCTCCCGCGCGGTCAGGCGCGCGAGCGGATCCCGGCGGCGGCGCAGCAACTGCCGGACGACTTCGGGATCGACGACCGTCCCCCCGCCCGCGACCTCGGTGAGCGCGGCGACGAACTCCTCGACCTGCCCGACGCGGTCCTTGAGGAGATAGCCGACGCCGGCACCGTCCCCGGAGTCAAGCAGGTCGGCGGCGTAGGCGTGCTGGACGTACTGGCTGAGCACGAGCACCGGCAGCCCGGGCCGCTCCGCGCGCAGCAGGACGGCGGCGCGCAGCCCCTCGTCCTGGAAGCCGGGCGGCATCCGTACGTCGGTGACGACGACGTCGGGCGCGTGTTCCCGGACCGCGGCGAGCAGCCCGTCCGCGTCCCCGACGGCCGCGACGACCTCGTGCCCGAACCGCGCGAGCAGGGCGCCGAGCCCGTCGCGCAGCAGGACGCTGTCCTCGGCCAGGACGACCTTCAGCCCCACCGGCGTGTCCCCTCCCCCGTCAGCGCCCGGCGGCGCAGGGCAGCTCCGCCCGCAGCACGGTCGGCCCGCCCGCCGGACTGGTGAGCGCCAGTCTCCCACCGGCCACCGACACCCGGTCGGCGAGCCCGGTGATCCCGGTCCCGACGGCGCTGTCCGCCCCGCCGCGCCCGTCGTCACCGACCTCCACGACGAGCCGCGCGCCCCGCTGTTCGACCCGTATCCAGGCCCGCCCGGCGCCGCTGTGCTTGGCGACGTTGGCGAGCGCCTCCCGGACGACGAAGTACGCGGTGGCCTCGACGGCGTCGGGCAGCCGCCCGGGGAGCGCGCAGTGCGTGTCGACGGGTACGGATGAGCGGTCGGCGACGTCGGCGACGGCCACCGGCAGCCCGTGGTCGACGAGGACCCGGGGGTGGATGCCCTGGATCAGCTCGCGCAGTTCGGCGAGGGCCGCGCCCGCCTCCTCGTGCGCCCGCGCGAGCTGCGTCGCGAGGGGGCTGCCGGGCGGTGCGTCGAGGCGGGCGAGTCCGAGGGCCATGGAGAGGGCGACGAGCCGCTGCTGGGCGCCGTCGTGCAGGTCGCGTTCGATGCGCCGACGCTCGGCCTCGAAGGCGTCGACCAGGCGGGCCCGGGAGCGGGTGAGTTCGGTGACCCGTGCGCCGAGGTCGCTCGCGCGCCTGGTGACCAGCAGCCGGGTCAGCGCCCCGCGCGCGCCCGCGACGACGCCGATGACGTAGAGCCCGGCGGCCAGCAGCACGACGCCGCCCAGGCAAGCCGCGAACGCGGGGGGCCAGCCGGTGACCGTCCACACCTTGAGCACCTTGGTCTCGCGCCCGCCGCCGACCGTGCCGAACAGCACCGGCGCGGCGATCATCGTCAGGGGCCCGCCCAGCGCGAGGGCGAGCAGCACCGCTTCGGCCGGCCACCACAGGCAGGCCGTCAGCAGGGCGTGCCCCAGCTCCCGCCAGGTGGCTCGTTCCCGCGCGCGTACGGCCAGCCAGCCCCGCAGCCCCGGCACGGCGGGCTCGGCGTGTGCCCCGGGCGCCTCCTCCCGGTCGACGAGCCGCAGTCGGCGCCGCTCCAGCGCGGCCACGGGCAGGCCCGCGAAGGCGAGGCAACCGAGCAGCGGCAGCCCGAGGAGGACGACGGCGAGGACGCTCCCCGCCACCGCCAGCAGGGCCAGCCCCACCAGCACGAAGGCCCCGGTCACCGCGCCCGTCAGCAGGTACAGCACCGCCCGCCACGGCCACGGAGACAGCAGGTACCCCCGCCCGGCCAGGCCCTCCCACACATCGCGCGCACGCTCGTCCCGCCCCATGCGGATCACCGTAGAAGCGCCGCGCGACCCCGGCCATACGGCGGAACCGACCCCCTGGGGTATGCCTGGCCCTACCCCAGGTCTCGCCCCTGCCCCAGCGACCGCGTACGGCTCGCGGCGGTTTCGTGGAGCCATGACCTCGACGACTCCGCATCCGGACGGCGCCCTGCCCCGCCCCGCCGTCCAGCTGACCTCCGTGACCAGGCGGTACGGCGCCGGCGTGACAGCCCTCGACGGCCTTTCCCTCACGCTTCCCACCGGGTCCTTCACGGCCGTCATGGGGCCGTCCGGCTCGGGCAAGTCGACGCTGCTCCAGTGCGCGGCGGGGCTGGACCGGCCGACGTCGGGTTCGGTGCGGATCGACGGCACCGAGCTGACCGGCCTGAGCGAGCGGCGGCTCACGCTGCTGCGGCGCGCGCACATCGGCTTCGTGTTCCAGTCGTTCAACCTGCTGCCGTCCCTGACGGCCGCGCAGAACGTGGCCCTGCCGCTGCGACTGGCCGGGCGGCGTCCGTCGTCCGCGCGGGTGCGCGAGGTGCTCGCCCGGGTGGGGCTCGCCGACCGCGCGGGCCACCGCCCCGGCGAGCTGTCGGGCGGCCAGCAGCAACGCGTCGCCCTCGCACGGGCGTTGATCACCCGCCCGCGCGTGCTGTTCGGCGACGAACCGACCGGCGCGCTGGACTCGACGACCGGCCGCGAGGTGCTGCGCCTGCTGCGCGGGATGGTCGAGGCCGAGGGCCAGACGGTCGTCATGGTGACCCACGATCCGCTGGCCGCGTCGTACGCGGACCGGGTGCTGTTCCTGGTCGACGGCCGCGTGCACGGCGAGCTGGCGGGCGCGGGCGCGGGCGCGGAGACGATCGCGGCACGGATGGCGGCGCTGACGGCGGAGACGGCGGCGGAGCCGCCCCCAGGGCCCCGACGCGCGGGGCCTGACCCCCACGGCACAGCTCACCCCCATGGCACAGCTGATCCCCATGGCTCGGCTGATCCCCACAACGCACGCCCCAACCCCCAAGACACCCCCACAGCCCGCCAGGAGGCCCGCCCGTGTTGAGCCTCTCCCTCTCCGCCCTGCGCACGCGCTGGGTGACGTTCCTCGGCGCCTTCGTCGCCCTCGCCCCCGCCGTGGCCCTCCTCGTCGTCATGGGGCAGGCACTGGCCGCCACCCTCCAGGCGCCCGCGCCCACCCCCGAGCGCTTCGCGTCCGCGCCCGTCGTGGTGCGCGCCCAGCACACCCTGCGCGTCCCCACGCCGACCGGTGTCCGCACCGCGGAACTCGCCATCCCGCACCCCCTCTCCGCCGAAACCCTCACCGCCCTGCGCGCCGTCGGCCGCGTCACCGAGGACCGCTCCTTCCCGGTCCCCGTCACCGGCGGCCCCGCCGACCTCGTCGGCCACCCCTGGCCGACGGCGCGTTTCGCCTCGTACCGCCTCAACGAGGGGCATCCGCCGCAAAGTTCCCACGACGTCGTGGCAACCGGTAACTGGACCACCCTGGGCTCCCGACTCCGCACACCCCACGGCTCGTTCAGGGTCGTCGGCATCGCGGAGGACCTCGGTTTCGAACGCGCGGTCTTCTTCACCGGCGCCCAGGCAGCCGCCCTCTCCCCGCGGACCGTCCAGGCGGCCGTCGAGGCCGACGCGGCAGCCGTACACGCCGCGCTCGCGGGTACGGACGTCCAGGTCCTGACCGGCGCCGCCCGCGCCGAAGCCGACCCGGACACCGGCCGTCAGGCGGAGCAACTGACCGGCCTGAACGCCCTGTTCGGGACGGCGGGCGGCGTCACGGCGTTCGTGTCGGTCTTCGTCGTGGCCTCGACGTTCGCCTTCACGGTGGCCCAACGCCGCCGCGAGTTCGGCCTGTTACGCATGGCGGGCGCGACGCCGGGCCAGGTCCGGCGGACGGTCCTCGCCGAGGCCCTGCTGATCGGCGTCCTGGCATCTGCGGCGGGCTGCGCGCTCGGCGCGTACGCGGCACCGTACGCGGGCGCCCTGGTGGTCGACGCCGGTCTCGCCCCCGACCGGTTCGCCGTGGGAGGGCGGGCCTGGCCGTACCACGCGGCGTTCTGGACGGGCCTGACGGTCGCCCTGAGCGGTGCCGTCGCCGCGTCCTGGCGCGCGGGCCGCACCGCCCCGTCGCAGGCCCTGCGCGAGGCGTCCGTCGACACGGACAACCTGCCGAGGGGCCGCCGGCTCTGCGGGGCGGCCCTTCTGCTGACGGCGGTCGCGACCCTCGCGTACGCGCTGGTGGCCGATCCCGGCAACCTGCTGCACCGCAAGACGTACATCAGCCGCCCCATGCTGCTGATCACGGCGGTGGCCCTGCTGTCCCCCGCGCTGATCCGCCCGCTGGTCCGGCTGCTCTCCTGGCCTGCGACCCGCTTCCGGGGCGCTGTGGGCCTCCTCGCGCGTGAGAACGCGTCCGCCGCGCTGCGCCGCACCGCCTCCCTCGCGGCGCCCGTCCTGGTCACCGTCGCCCTGTCGGGTTCCCTCCTGGGCGCGCCCGCGACCCTCGCGGAGGCCCGCGCGCGGGAGGCGCGCCAGCAGACGGCCGCCGACTTCGTGGCCCTGCCCTCGGACCCCGCGTCGGCCGCGCGCCTGAGGGCCGTCCCGGGAGCCGACGTGTCCGCCTCCTCCTCCACCGTCCTGCACACCCTGGAGGACGGCGTCGCCCTGGTGAAGTCCGAGGCCCGCGCGGTCGATCCGGCCCTGCTGTCCGCCACCGCGCGCCTGCCGGTGACCGCGGGAAGGATCACCGACCTCGACGACCGCTCGATCGTCGTCACCGAGGAGTGGGCCCGCCACCGGGCCGGCGACGAGGTCCGCGTCTGGCTCGCGGACGGCACGCCCAGGACCCTGCGGATCGCCGCCGTCCTGGCCGTCGGCACAGGCGCGGGCGGCGCGTACGTCACCCCGGTGAACGCCCCCGGGGCGAGGGTCGACCGCGTCGACGTACGCGTGCGCGCGGGGGCCGACCGTACGGCGGTGGAGTCGGCGCTGCGCGCGGTGGACGGCGTACGGCTCCTCACCCGGGAGCAGTGGGTGACGGCCCAACGCCCGGCACCGAACCGTGCCGCGCGCGTGGGAGTCTTCCTCGTCCTGGGGATCGCCGTGCTCTACACGGCCGTCGCTCTGGTCAACACCCTGTTGATGGCCGCCTCCGACCGGGGCCGCGAGCTGAGGTCCCTGCGGCTGGCCGGCGCGACGCGCGCCCAACTCCTGCGCCTCACCGCCCTGGAGTCCCTGATCGTCGTCATCGCGGGGGCGTTCCTGGGCCTCCTGGTGACCCTCGTCGACCTCTCCGGGATGAGCGCCGCCCTGGGCCTGCTCTCCGCCCCGCCGGCCCTGTCCCCGCCCTGGGCGGCCCTCGGCGCGGCCACCGCCGTGTGCGCGCTGCTCGCGGTCGCCGCGTCGACGACGGCGCTGGCCACGCGGTCGGACCAGAAGCCGTGACGGGCCGAGGCGGGGGCAGGGGCAGGGCCCCCGGAAGCCGTGACGGGCCCGAGCGGATGCCCTCGCGGGTGGGGCGGAACACTCCGGCGTCACGGGCTGCCGCCCACAGCGCCCGGGCTCCCTCGCAGGCCGACACAGACGCCCGGCAAGCCGAACCCGAGCCCGGCCGGAGCCGACACAGACGCCCGGCAAGCCGAGCCCGAGCCCGGCCGCGGCCCCGTCAGACGCCCTCAGCGGCCGTCTGAGCCCCCGCGGACGGCTCCGCCGAAGCCGCGCGCCTCA
Source organism: Streptomyces niveiscabiei (assembly GCF_033794345.1). NCBI lineage: Bacteria > Bacillati > Actinomycetota > Actinomycetes > Kitasatosporales > Streptomycetaceae > Streptomyces > Streptomyces niveiscabiei. The sequence goes on along the minus strand of NZ_JARAYJ010000065.1, from coordinate 20,488 downwards.
AATGATCCGCGAGGGCCGTGACGGCCGCCTGCGGCCCGTCCTTGACGCCCCAGGCCAGCAGGTGGTGCCGCCGGGCCCAGGGGTCCTGGAGTTCGCACACGTCCAGCGGCCGGTCCGGATCGAGGGCCCGGCGCGGGACGACCGCGAGGCCGACGCCGCCCGCGGCGAGCGCGACCTGGACGTTCAGGCTCGCGACGGTCGTCCGGTACCGCACCACCGGCGCGCGCTCCCCGAGGCGCCGTTCGATCCAGCGGCGCAGCGACGAACTCTCGTCGAGCCCGACGAGCGGATGCTCGGCGACCTCGTCGTACGACAGGGCCGTGCGCCCGGAGAGGATCCCTCCGGCCTGGCCGATCACGACGAGGGAGTCGTCGCCCAGCGGCTCGGTCCGCAGCCCGCAGTCGCGGGCCTCGGCGTCCAGGACGACCCCCAGGTCCGCCTGTCCGTCGGCGAGCCGGCGCACGGTCCCCGGGGTGGGGCTGTCGCAGACCGTGACGTCGACGTCCGGGTGCGCGCGCAGGAACGTCACCAGGGCGCGCGGCACGAGCCGGTGCATGGCGGAGCCGCCGCCCAGCAGGACCAGCGGGGCCGTGGGTGAGCGGCTGTAGCTGGCGACGGCGCTCTCCAGGCGCGCGGTCCGGTCGAGGACGTCGCGCGCGTGCCGGGCGAGCGTCGTGCCCGCCGGGGTGGGCCGTACGCCGCGCCGCCCGCGCACCAGGAGCGGCACACCGGCCTGCCGCTCCAACGCGCGTACGCGCGCGCTGGCCGACGGGAGGCTCAGGTGCATCCGCCGGGCGCCGCCGGTGATCGACCCCTCCGTCACGGTGTGGAGGAAGAGCCGCAGGTCGTCCAGGTCGTAGCGCACGGCCTCAGCCTATGGCTGTGCCTGAGGCAGGATGAGCCGATCGCGCATTGTGGGCGTGCCGGTCGTGCGGGGATGCTCGTCGGGTGTCCGAGTTGCTGCTCGTCCTGCTGGCCGGGGTCGCCTCCGGTGCCCTGAACGCCATAGGGGGTGGCGGTACGTTCGTCGCGCTGCCCTCCCTCGTCGCCCTCGGCGTGCCGCCGGTCACCGCGAACGCGGTGTCCCGGGTCGCGCTCGTGCCCGGCTCGGTGGCGAGTGCGTGGGTGTACCGGCGGGAGATCGAGCAGGTCAAGGGGGTCTCCACGCGCGCGCTGACGGCGGCCGGTGTCGTCGGCGGCCTGGCCGGCGCGGGTCTCCTGCTGGCGCTGCCGGCCTCGTCGTTCGACGCTGCGGTGCCCTGGCTGCTGGCCTTCGCGACGGTGACCCTGGCCTGCGGCCCCCGCCTCTCCCAATCCCTCGCCGCCTCGCGCGGGCGCGCGACCCTGCTGTCCCCGCCCGCCCTGCTGACGGGCCAGTTCCTGCTCGGTGTGTACGGCGGATACTTCGGCGGAGCCGTAGGCATCATGATGATGGCCCTGTGGAGCGTCGGTACGGGTCTCGACGCGGCGACCGGCAATCCGATGCGTACGGCGCAGGTGACGGCCGTCTACCTGAGCGCGACAGTCCTGTTCCTCGCCGCCTCCGACGCACTGAGCGCCCCGCGCCATCTGACGGCCCTCCTCGCGGGCGCGGTGATCGGCGGCTTCGCCGGGGCGCATCTGGGCCGCCGCATGCCGTCCCGGCTGCTCCGGGGCACCGTCCTGGCGACGGCGGCGGCGATGACCGTCCTGTACTTCCTGCGCGGGTGAAGGGAGCCGATCCGGTGGACGACGACATTCCGACGGTGCTCCGCGCGCGGCTCGTCGTCTCGTACCAGGCGTGCGCCCTGTCCGATCTCGCGCGCGGGGCCGTCCCGATCGCCGGGGACGGCGACGGGGCCCTCCTGGCGGAGGCCGCCGGCATCCTCGCCGCCGCCCGTCGCCTCCTGGAGGCCGCGGTCGTCCACGAGCGCCTCGCGGGCGCGGGCTGGGACGTCGTCGGCGCGGCCCTGGGCCTCTCGCCCCGCGCCGCCCGCGTCCTCTTCGCCCTCGCCGAGGCGGCCCTCCACGACCAACTACGGCGCCCTGAAGCCCCCGACGCGCCCCGGACGCCCCAACTCCCGTCCTACGTCCTCCAGGAGCCCCTGGAGGCCGCTGCGGACCTCGACGACTGGGTCCTGCGTCACGCCGACGGCGACGAGGCCCCGGGGACGGCCCCGGTCTCCGGCGCCCTGTCCCGGACGCCCCGTCAGCCAGGAACGTCCGGGTAAAACAGAAGACCCCATCCGACTGGATGGGGTCTTCTCAACCGCTCTCGCATGGCGAGCAGTTGTTGCGGGTGGACCTGAGGGGATTTGAACCCCTGGCCCCCTCGATGCGAACGAGGTGCGCTACCGGACTGCGCCACAGGCCCTTGCAACGAGTGAAACTCTAGCACCCTCATCGCCCTGCTCGGAAATCCGTCCCCCGGGGGGAGCCGGGGGCCCGGTCGCAGGTCACGGGGTGGACGGTCATTCGTTGGCCGCGCGCGGGCGCTCGCCGTCCTCGTACTGGTCGAACAGCGGCGTGCGCCCGCGTTCGCGGGAGCGGCGGGCCGAGGCGGCGCGGCGGGCGTCGGAGCGTTCGTCGCCGTCCGCGCGCGCGGTGTCGTCGTCGGCCGGGGACTCCGGGGGAGCCGTTCCGTCCTGCGCCTCGTGGTCCGGGGCGACCGCGCTGGAGCGGGCGGAGCTCCAGGTGTCCGGGGCGCCGAGGTCGACGTCGGACGTCGCGCGCGGGGCGACGGGAGCGGTGACGTACGTCGGCAGGGGCACCGGTACGGGGTCCCAGCTGTCGCCGTGGTCGGGGCGGCGCTGGCGTTCGCGCTGCTGGTCGACCCACTCGGCGTGGTCGGTCTGCTCGACGAGCGCGCGGCGGTCGGCGGCCAGGGCGAGCAGGCCGGGGTCCTCGGGCTCGGCCGCCGGTTCGGGCTCCTCTGCGGGGACGTCGAACGCCTCCGTGGACACCGACGCGGACGAGCGGCGGTGCGGCTGGCGGACGCGTTCCTTGAGGCGCTGGGCGGCGACCTCCGCGCGCTGGCGGTCCATCTGGACGGCGAAGCGGCGGCGCTCCTGGGAGCGCAGGTAGGCGATGTACGCGCTGAGCAGGACGGCGGGCACACCGGGCGCCCACAGGAACGCGAGCCCCCCGACGGCGGCGATGACCGCGCCCAGGGTGAAGGCGAGGAAGAGCAGGACCGTGGTGCGGCGGCGGCGCGCGAGGGCCTTCGAACGCTGCGCCCGCTCGGCCGTCCGGCCGGTGGCGCGCGCGGGGGGCGTGCGCCGGGCGCCGGGTACGCGCTGCTGGGCGGGAGCGGCGTGCCCTTCACGGGCGTCCCGCGCGTCCCGGACGTCCCGGGAAACGTTCGCCTCACGCGCGGGATGCGCCTCGCGCGCGGCACCCACCTCGCGTCCGGCACCCGCGTCCCGCGCCGGATTCTCCCGCCCGGGGTGCGCCTCGCGCGCGTGCGCGCCATCGGCGTCCTGCACGGAATGCGCCGAGTGCCCCTGCGGGCGCCCCGGAGGCATGGCGAAGGCCCGGACGTCCACCGGTTCGGTGGCGACGTCCAGGGCGTCGTCGTCGGGCTCCCCCGCCTCGGCGGAGCGGGCCCTCAGGTCCCGGGCGTACCGGCGCTCCATCCCCGCCCGGCCGGACAGCAACCGGATGGCTGTGCTGAAGCGTTCCGTCGGACGGGCCTCGTTCAGCTCGTCCTGCCTACGGAGCCACATCGGCACCAAGTAGGCGGCCCAGGCCCCGACAATGACTGCGTAGATGAGGCCGCTGCTGCTCACGCCTCACACCGTAGAGGGATTTGGTTGAGGCCATCCGCCAATTGGGCCGGTGTGTCGCACGATCTGGCTGATATTTCGAGCTTTTTTTGTGACCGATGCGATCAGCAGACCGCATCGGACCGGAACTTCAGCGTTTTGAGACGGTCATCGGCCGACGATTTTCGAACACATATTCAATTTCCCGGTCCGGTGGGATTGCCCGGCGCGCGGTGCCGGTCGTACGAGCGGCGCCAGCGGTTCAGGAGCCCTTCGGGTACTTCCTCGGCGGTGAGTGCGAACACGAGGTGGTCGCGCCAGGCGCCGTCGATGTGCAGATAACGGGGCCTGAGGCCCTCCTCCCGGAATCCGAGTTTCTCCACCACGCGGCGGCTCGGGCCGTTCTCGGGGCGAATGCAGACCTCGATGCGGTGCAGTCCCACGGTGCGGAAACAGTGGTCGACGACGAGCGCGACGGACGTCGGCATGACGCCGCGCCCGGCCACCGCCTCGTCGACCCAGTACCCGACGTGCCCGGAGCACATGGAGCCCCAGGTGATGCCGGCGACCGTCAACTGGCCGACGAGGCGCCCCTGGTACTCGATGACGAACGGCAGCATGCGGCCCGCGTTCGCCTCGGAGCGCAGGTGGCGGACCATCTGCCGGTAGGTCGGCCGGTGCGCGAGAGGGCCGTTCGGCGCGGGCGGCGGGATCGTCGCCTCCCAGGGGCGCAGCCAGTCGCGGTTGCGCCGGTTGACCTCGCGCCAGGCGCTCTGGTCGCGGACCTTTATCGGCCGCAGGACGATGTCGCCGTCCACCAGCCGCGCGGGCCAGGATGGGGTGTTCAGCTCGCACCCCCGGCTCCGGGATGGTCGCCGCCGCGGATCTGGTCGACGGCGTGGACCAGGAGGGGTTCCAGGACGGCCAGCCCGTCCTTCACCCCGCCGGTGGAGCCCGGCAGGTTGACGACGAGCGTGTCGCGCGCAAGGCCGGCGAGGCCGCGGGAGAGCGCCGCGGTGGGGACCTTGTCGCGGCCGTACGCGCGGATGGCCTCGGCGATGCCGGGGATCTCGCGGTCGAGGACCGCGCGGGTCGCCTCGGGGGTGCGGTCGGTGGGCGAGACGCCGGTGCCGCCGGTGGTGACGATGACGTCGTACCCGGCGTCCACGCCCGCGCGCAGGGCCGTCTCCACGGGGTCGCCGTCGGGGACGATCTGGGGGCCGTCCACGGCGAAGCCGAGGGCGCGCAGGCCCTCGGCGACCAGCGGGCCGCCCTTGTCCTCGTAGACGCCCGCGGAGGCCCGGTTGGAGGCCGTCACGACCAGCGCGGAGTACGGCGCGAGCAGCGCGCCGCCGACGGACGGGTCGAGTGTCATGTCCTGCTCCAGTCGCCCGACTTGCCGCCCGTCTTCTCCAGAACCCGCACGTCCGTGATGACCGCTCCCTTGTCGACCGCCTTGACCATGTCGATCACGGTGAGCGCGGCGACGGAGACGGCGGTGAGGGCCTCCATCTCGACGCCCGTGCGGTCCGCCGTGCGGACCGTGGCGAGGATCTCCACGGCGTCGTCCGCGACCGACAGGTCCAGTGTCACACCGGACAACGACAGCGGGTGGCACAACGGGATCAGGTCCGGGGTGCGCTTGGCCCCCATGATGCCCGCGATGCGCGCCACGGCGAGCGCGTCGCCCTTGGGGACGCCCTCGCCGCGCAGCAGCTCGACCACGCGCGGGGAGACGAGGACGCGGCCGGACGCGCGCGCGGTGCGGGCCGTCACATCCTTGCCGGTCACGTCGACCATCCGGGCGGCGCCCGCCTCGTCGATATGCGTCAGTCGGTCCTGCGTGCTCATGCTGTGTGGCGCTCCCGGTCCGGCCCTGTTGTGCGCGACACGGTACTCCCCGGCCGACGGGACGACGGAACGGGACCGTCCTGCGGGCGGGCGCCTCAGCCGAGGAGGACGACCTCGACGTCGGTGCCCGGCTCAACACGGTCGACGTCCTCGGGGACGACGATCAGCGCGTCCGCGTGCGCGAGGGCGGCGACCAGGTGGGAACCGGCGCCGCCGACGGGGCTAACGGTGCCGTCGGCGCAGGTGGCGCGCAGGTACTGGCGGCGGCCCGCCGGGGACGTGAGGGGCTTGTCGGCGGTGAGCCGCGCGCGCGTGGTGGGCCGGTGGAGATCCGTGAGGCCCATCAGCGCGCGGATGGCGGGCCGGACGAACAGCTCGAAGGAGACGTACGACGAGACCGGGTTGCCGGGCAGCGCCAGCAGGGGCGTGTGGTCGGGGCCGACCGTGCCGAAGCCCTGGGGCTTGCCGGGCTGCATGGCGAGCGTGCGGAAGTCGACGCCCGCACCCGCCTCGTCCTCGTCGGCGACGGACGACAGCGCCTCCTTGACGACGTCGTACGCGCCGACGCTGACGCCACCGGTGGTCACCAGCAGGTCGGCGCGCACCAGTTGGTCCTCGATGGTGGAGCGCAGCGTCTCGGGGTCGTCGGCGACCGCGCCCACGCGGTAGGCGATCGCTCCGGCGTCGCGGGCGGCGGCGGTGAGGGCGAAGCTGTTGGAGTCGAAGATCTGCCCATCGGCCAACTGCTCGCCGGGCTGGATCAGTTCGCTGCCGGTGGACAGGACGACCACGCGCGGGCGCGGGCGTACGCGGACGGTGCCCCGGCCGATCGCGGCGAGCAGGGCGATCTGCGGCGGCCCGAGGACCGTACCGGCGCTCAGCGCGCGGTCGCCCGCGCGGACGTCGCTGCCCTGCGCGCGTACGTGCGCGCGGGCCTCGGCGGGCCGGTGCACGCGCACCTGCCCGAAGGCGCCCTCCGGGGCGAGGCTGTGCGCGCGCATGGAGCCGACCGGGCCCTCGCCGAGCCCGCCGTCGGTCCACTCGACGGGGACGACGGTCTCGGCGCCGGGCGGCAGGGGGGCGCCGGTCATGATGCGGGCGGCCTGGCCGGGGCCCACGTGCAGGAGGGCCGCCTGCGCTCCCGCCGCGACGTCCCCGACGACCTCCAGGGCGGCCGGGAACTCCTGGCTCGCGCCCGCGACGTCCGCGACCCGGACCGCGTACCCGTCCATGGAGCTGTTGTCGAACGGCGGCAGGGAGACCGCGACCGTGACGTCCTCGACGAGGACGCAGCCCTGGGCGTCGAGGAGTTGCAGCTCGATGGGTTCGAGGGGGCGGACGGTCGCGAGGACGTCCTCAAGGTGCTCGTCCACGGACCAGGTGCGGTCCTGGGCGGCGGGGCGCGGTGCGGCGGTGCTCAACGCGGCTGCAACTCCTCGGTGACGTAACGGTGGAGCCAGGTCCGGAAGTCCGGTCCCAGGTCTTCACGTTCGCACGCGAGTCTGACAATGGCACGCAGGTAGTCGCCGCGGTCGCCGGTGTCATAGCGGCGGCCCTTGAAGACGACGCCGTGCACAGGGCCGCCGGCGGTCTCGTCCTGGGCGAGCTGCTGGAGGGCGTCGGTGAGCTGGATCTCGCCCCCGCGCCCGGGTGCGGTGGTGCGCAGGATGCCGAAGACGGCCGGGTCGAGGACGTAGCGGCCGATGATCGCGTAGTTGGACGGGGCGTCCGCGGGTTCCGGCTTCTCGACGAGGCCGGTCACCTCGACGACGTCGGCGTCGGCGGTGGGCCGCACGGCCGCGCAGCCGTAGAGGTGGATCTGCTCGGGGGCGACCTCCATGAGGGCGACGACGCTGCCGCCGTGCCGCTCCTGGACCTCGATCATGCGCTGGAGCAGGGGGTCGCGCGGGTCGATCAGGTCGTCGCCCAGGAGGACCGCGAAGGGCTCCTGGCCGACGTGCGGGGCCGCGCACAGCACCGCGTGGCCCAGGCCCTTGGGGTCGCCCTGGCGCACGTAGTGCATGGTCGCGAGGTCGCTGGACTCCTGGACCTTGGAGAGCCGGGCCGCGTCGCCCTTCTTCTGGAGCGCTGACTCGAGCTCGTAGTTGCGGTCGAAGTGGTCCTCCAGGGGCCGCTTGTTGCGGCCGGTCACCATGAGGACGTCGTCGAGACCGGCGGACACGGCCTCCTCGACCACGTACTGGATCGCGGGCTTGTCCACGACCGGCAGCATCTCCTTGGGCGTCGCCTTCGTCGCCGGCAGGAACCGGGTTCCGAGGCCGGCCGCGGGGATGACAGCCTTGCTGATCCTGGGGTGGGACTGAGTCATGGCGGTCACCCTATCCGGTGCTCTTGAGCGGAATCTGTGACACCGGATCACGGATGCTCATATGAGCGTATTCGAGACAGTGCGGAGTGATGCATGAGCCCGACCGACGGCCCGGCGGCGTCCGGCAAGCGCGAGCTGCGGCGGCAACTCCTCGCCGTACGCGCCGGGTTGACCCCCGGCGACCTGCGGGGATCGGCCGCCGCCCTGGCCGAACGCGCGCTGGAGCTGCCGGAGCTGGCGCACGCGCGCGCGGTGGCGGCGTACGTCTCCGTCGGGAGCGAGCCGGGCACGCTCGCGCTCCTGGACGCGCTGCGCGCGCGGGGCGCGCGCGTCCTGCTGCCCGCGCTGCTGCCGGACAACGACCTGGACTGGGGCCCGTACGACGGCGAGGGCTCCCTCGCGAGCGTGCGGCACGGCGGGCGGATGGCCCTCCTGGAGCCCGTCGGCGAACGGCTCGGCCCGGACGCCGTGACGGGCGCCGACGTCGTCCTGCTGCCCGGCCTCGCGGTCGACGCGCGCGGAATGCGGCTGGGGCGCGGAGGGGGGTCGTACGACCGGGTGCTGGCGCGGCTGGAGCGGGCGGGGTCGGGTGCGGCGCTGGTGGTGCTCCTGTACGACGGCGAGGTCGTCGAGCGGGTGCCGGCGGAGGAGCACGACCGGCCGGTGCACGCGGTGGTGACGCCGTCGGGGGTACGTCGGTACGGCACCGTAGCGTCGTAACGAGATCGTAGCGTCGCAACGTACCCGTGTCGACGATACGGTGCCGTGGCGACTGACGGAAAAAGGGGCCCTCGCGCGGAGGGCCCCTTTTTCCGTCAGTCGCGCGTGCGCGTCACGGCTTCAGTGTGAGCGTGTCGCTCGTGCTGTCGTCGACGGACTTCGACGTGAAGGACCAGTCGAGGAGTTCGCCGTTGGCCCACTTGCCGGTCTGGTCGGTGTAGTGGGCGCTGAAGGCGTGTCCCGAGGCGCCGGAGAGGTTGATCCACTTCGACTTGTCGAAGTCGTCGAGGTTGACGACCATCCGCATCGAGGGGACCCAGACGACGCCGTAGCCGCCGGCCGCGTTCCAGCCGGTCGCGTTGACCGCGGCCTCGCCGCCGCTGAGCTTCCAGGGGCCGCGGTTGAGGATGTACCGCAGGAAGTCGGGGCCTTCGGTGCCGAGGGTCTGGTTCTTCAGGAACAGCCGGTGCAGGCGGCCCCAGCTCCAGGTGTCCATGTCCTTGCCGAGCTTGGCGGTCAGCTCCCAGCGGGCGTCGATCAGCGCGCGCTTGAAGAGGCCGTCGCGGTTCACGGCGCCGGGACGGGTGCCGGAGCGGGGCGTCTTCCACCAGTCGCTCTTGGGCTTGTCGATGAGGTTGCGCACGACCTCGAACCAGCGGTCGCCGCCGTCGGGCTGCGCCTGGTCGGCGTCGCGCATGCCGCACTCGCGGACCTTCTGCGTGTCGTCGACAGGGCCGGTGGAGTTGACCGGATCGACCCACAGGCACTGTCCCTCGACGCGCAGTTCCTTGGGGAGCTTGTTGCCGAAGGCGAGCTTGAGGATGTTGCGCCACACGGCGTTGAAGTAGGCGGCAGCGGCGGAGTCGGCGTCCTGGGTGTAGTCCCAGCCCTGGAGGAGCTTCTGGGCCTCGCGGACGTCCGGGTCGTCGATGTCGATCTTCAGGAGCCTCGGCACGAGGAGCTTGGCGATCTCGCTGCTGCTGTCGAGCTGCATCTGGCGCATGTCGTCGGTGGAGATCTTGCCGCCGCCCTCGATCTTCTGCTTGATCAGGTCGGTGATGCGCTGGCTGCGGGTGCCGTAGCCCCAGTCGGTGGTGAGCGTGTACGGGTAGTCGCCGGGGTCGACGACGGCCTGGTTGGCGGTGACGATGTAGCCGCGCTCGGGGTTGTACTCGTTCGGCAGCTGGTCGAACTTCAGGTAGCCCGTCCACGCGTACTTGGCGTCCCAGCCGGGGGCGGGGATGGAGCCGTCGTGGTTCTTCCCGCGCGTGGGGATCTTCCCCGGCAGCTGGTAGCCGATGTCGTTCTTGGTGTCGGCGTAGATCAAGTTCTGCGAGGGGACGTCGAAGAGCTTGGCGGCGTCGCGGAAGCTCTCCCAGTCGGACGCCTTGTTCATCGCGAAGACGGCGTCCATGGTGGTGCCGGGTTCGAGGGCGGTCCACTTCAGGGCGACGCCGTAGCCGTCGCCGCGGTCCGGCGCCGAGGAGGTGACGCCGGCCTTCTTGCCGACGTCGACGAGTTCGTCGTTGCGGTCGGACAGCAGGGGCATGCCGTCCTCGGTCTGCCGTACGACGATCTTCTTGGCCTCGGAGCCCGCGACGCCGATGGTCTCCTCGCGCGTGACGAACGGGCGGACCTTGCCGTCGTACTCGTAGCCGTCGCCGGTGATCTTCTCCAGGTAGAGGTCGGTGACGTCGACGCCGGAGTTGGTCATGCCCCAGGCGATGTTCTGGTTGTGGCCGATGACGACGCCCGGCATGCCCGCGAAGGTGTAGCCGGTGACGTCGTACTGGCAGGTCGCGGAGACGGTGCGGCAGTGCAGGCCCATCTGGTACCAGACGGAGGGCAGCGAGGCCGTCAGGTGCGGGTCGTTGGCCAGGAGGGGCTTGCCGGTGATCGTGTGCTCCCCGGCGACGACCCACGAGTTGGAGCCGATGCCGTTGCCGTTCACGCCGACGGCCTCGGGAAGGTCGTCGAGGACCCCGTTGAGGCCCGCCAGCTGGCCCTGGAGGGCCGAGGAGCCCTGGGTCGAGGTTCCGGAGCCCGAGCCGCTTCCCGAGCCCGTGGAGGAGCCGCTGGAGCTTCCGGAGGAGGAGCCGGACGAGGAGGAGCCCGAGGACCCCGACGACGAGCCGCCCGAGTCGCCCGAGCCGCTCTTCGACTCGAACTCGCCGGTCAGCTCGTCGTACTGGCCTTCCTGGACGATCGCCTGGTTGCGGCTGTACGGGTACGCCGGATACAGGTCGGCGATCTGCTGCGGGCCGAGGCGGCTGGTCATGAGGGCGCGGTCGATCTCGTCCTTCATGTTGCCGCGCAGGTCCCAGGCCATCGCCTTGAGCCAGGACACCGAGTCGACGGGGGTCCACTCGGCCGGCTTGTAGTCGTTGGTGAAGCCCAGGGCCGCGTATTCGAGGGAGATGTCCTCGCCGGACTTGCCCTTGAGGTACGCGTTGACCCCCTTGGCGTACGCCTGGAGGTACTTCTTCGTGGAGGCCGACAGGACCTTGTCGTACTCCTGCTTGGCGACGCGGTCCCAGCCCAGGGTGCGCAGGAATTCGTCGTTCTCGATCTGGCCCTTGCCGAACATCTCCGACAGGCGCCCGGAGGTCATGTGGCGGCGTACGTCCATCTCGTAGAACCGGTCCTGCGCCTGGACGTAGCCCTGCGCCATGAACAGGTCGGCGTCGGAGGAGGCGTAGATCTGCGGGATGCCGTAGCCGTCGCGCTTGACCTCGACCGGACCGGACAGCCCGTCCAGCTTGATCTCGCCCGTCGTCTGCGGGAACGAGGCCCGGACCGTGCTGACGGACCAGTACCCGCCGTAGGCGATTCCCCCGATCACCGCCAGGACCAGGACGATCACGATCAGGCGGGCTTTGCGCCCCTTTTTCCTGCCGGACTTGCCGGGCTTGTCGCCCGTTGTGGCGGTGGTATTCGGGGGCATCGCTGTCCTTGCTGTCCTAACGCGAGCGGCAGGTCGGGCTGTGACTTTGAATGAACGCTGGAGCAACCATAGGCGCAGGGCCTGAGGCCACTTGACTCGGAGTCGGGAACGCGGGCGCGCGGGCGCCGGTCCACACCTCGGCGAGCGTCAAGAAATCGTCAAGAGTTAGGTAAGGTAACGAAGTAGTTGGCTGTACGGCGCCGGCACGTCCTGTCCGATGTGTTCATGCGCCCCCGCCGGCCCCTCTCGCCAGACAAGGAATCCGCCACTGACCGTCCATCACCTCAACCAGCTCCTGCTCGTCTGCTCGCTCGTCCTGCTCGTCGCCGTCGCGGCCGTACGGATCTCCTCGCGCAGCGGGCTCCCCAGCCTGCTCGTCTACCTGGGGATCGGCGTCCTCATGGGCCAGGACGGCATCGGTGACATCCACTTCAGCAACGCCGAGATGACCCAGGTCATCGGGTACGCGGCCCTGGTCGTGATCCTCGCCGAGGGCGGTCTGGGGACGAAGTGGAAGGAGGTCGGGCCCGCGCTGCCCTCGGCCTCCGCGCTGGCGCTCGGCGGAGTCGCGGTGAGCGTCGGGGTGACGGCGACGGCCGCGCACTACCTGGTGGGCCTGGAGTGGCGGCAGGCGCTCATCATCGGCGCGGTGGTGTCGTCGACGGACGCCGCGGCGGTCTTCTCCGTCCTGCGCCGCATCCCGCTGCCCGCGCGCGTGACGGGCACCCTGGAGGCCGAGTCGGGGTTCAACGACGCCCCGGTCGTCATCCTGGTGGTCGCGTTCTCGACGGCGGGCCCCGTCGAGCACTGGTACGTGCTGCTCGGCGAGATAGCCCTGGAGCTGGCCATCGGCGCGGCGATCGGCCTCGCGGTCGGCTTCGCGGGCGCGTGGGGGCTTCGGCACGTCGCGCTGCCCGCCTCCGGCCTCTACCCGATCGCCGTCATGGCCATCGCCGTCACCGCGTACGCGGGCGGCGCGCTCGCGCACGGCAGTGGCTTCCTCGCCGTCTACCTCGCCTCGATGGTGCTCGGCAACGCGAAGCTGCCGCACTGGCCCGCCACGCGCGGGTTCGCCGAAGGACTCGGCTGGATCGCCCAGATCGGCATGTTCGTCCTACTCGGCCTGCTGGTCACACCGCACGAGCTGGGCGACGACTTCATGCCCGCGCTGATCATCGGACTGGTCCTGACGACGGTCGCGCGCCCGCTGAGCGTCCTGCTGTGCCTGCTGCCGTTCCGGGTGCCCTGGCAGGAACAGGCGCTGATGTCCTGGGCGGGGCTGCGCGGCGCGGTGCCCATCATCCTGGCGACGATCCCCATGGTGAGCGGCGTCGACGGCAGCCAACGGATCTTCAACATCGTCTTCGTGCTGGTCGTCGTCTACACGCTCGTGCAGGGGCCCACGCTCCCCTGGCTCGCCCGCACCCTGCGCCTGGGCGAGGGCGGCGAGGCGACCGACCTGGGGATCGAATCGGCGCCCCTGGAGCGGCTGCGCGGTCATCTTCTGTCCGTCGCGATCCCGGAGGGGTCCAAGATGCACGGCGTCGAGGTCGGCGAACTGCGCCTGCCCGCGGGCGCCGCGGTCACCCTCGTCGTCCGCGACGATGCCTCCTTCGTGCCGTCCCCGACGACCGTCCTGCGGTACGGCGACGAGTTGCTCGTCGTCGCCACCGACCCCGTGCGGGACGCCGCCGAGAAGCGCCTGCGCGCGGTGGGCCACGGCGGCAAGCTCGCCGGCTGGCTGGGGACGGACGGGAGAGGTGAACCGCGGGCGAAGCGTTAACGACAGGTTTCGCGGTGCTCATTCTCACAGGCCACGAAGGGGCACCACCCCTGTACGATGAACGCGACCTAGATCGAACCAACTCTGTCTGAAGCAGAGCTGGCGCGACCGTATGGCGGCCGGAACGCCCTCTCCGAAGAGGGCGACGGTATCTACCGCAGCGCGCAAGAGGACAGCTCTCGGCGTCCCCCACCGGGCGCGCTACCAGGCGGCAGAAAGGCACGGGCCGTGGCATCCACGGTCACCAGGAAGTCAGCCGAAGGCCGTCCCGGATACGGGCAGCTCCTGCGCACGCGCGGGGCGTGGACCTTCCTGCTGCCGGGCTTCGCGGCACGCCAGCCGTTCGCGATGCTCACCATCTCCATCGTGCTCCTCGTCCAGCACACCACCGGCTCGTACGGCGCGGCAGGCGCGGCGGCGGCCGTCACCGGTGTCTCCCTGGCCCTGTTCTCGCCCTTCAGCGGCCGTCTCGCCGACCGGTACGGGCAGCGGGCGGTCCTGCTGCCCGGCGTCGTCGTGCACGCCCTGTCGGGCCTCACGCTGACCGCCCTCGCGCTGGCCGACGCCCCCCTGTGGGCGCTGTTCGCGGCGGCCGTCCCCACCGGCGCCTCGGTGCCGCAGGTCGGGCCCATGGTGCGCGCGCGGTGGGGCGTGACGCTGAAGGACTCGCCCCTGATGCCGACGGCGGCGGCCTTCGAGTCCGTCACCGACGAGCTGACGTTCGTCGTCGGCCCGCTGCTGGCGACCGCCCTGTGCACCGCCGTCCACCCGGCCGCCGGGCTCGTCACGGAAGCCGCCCTGACGCTGGTCGGCGGGCTGCTGTTCGCCGCGCAGAAGAGCACCCAGCCGCCGGTCGCCGCGAACGGGCACGCGCGCGTGGAGCACGCCTCCGCGCTGCGCGTCCCCGGCGTGCGCGTGCTGATCGTCGCGTTCCTCGGCATCGGGTCCGTCTTCGGCGGCATGCAGGTGTCGCTGGCCGCGTTCACCGAGTCGATCGGCGAACCCGGGCTGAACGGCGTCCTGTACGGCACGTTCGCCGCCGGGAACATGCTGTCGGGCGTCGTCTGCGGCGCGATCGCCTGGAAGGTCGCCCCGAGGCGCCGGCTGCTCGTCGCGTACGGCGCGCTCGCGCTGGTCGCCTCCGGGCTGTGGGCCGCGCACTCGGTGCTGCTGCTCGCCGGGCTCGGGCTGCTGGTCGGCGTGTGCATCGCGCCCGCGCTGATCACCGGTTACACGCTGGTCGAGGAGCTGGTTCCGGCGGGCGCGCGCACGGAGGCGTTCACGTGGATGACCGGTGCGGTCGCGCTGGGGCAGGCGGCGGCCGTCACGGTCGCCGGGCAGCTGGAGGACCGCCTCTGGGACGGCTCCGGGTTCCTCGTGCCCATGGGCGGCACGCTGCTGGCCCTGGTGACCGTCCTGGCGCTGCGTTCACGGCTCGCGTCGCCCGCGCGCGGGAGGACGGTCGCACGTGGCGTCGGTCACCGCGTGCCGGTGGCAGTGGACTGATCCCCGGGAATACGTCACTATGGACCCTCGTTAGCACTCATCGAGTGAGAGTGCCAGGAGGAAGACAGTGCCGACCTACCAGTACCAGTGCACCGAGTGCGGCGAGGGCCTTGAGGCGGTGCAGAAGTTCACCGACGACGCCCTGACCGAGTGCCCCAGCTGCGGTGGCCGCCTGAAAAAGGTGTTCTCCGCGGTCGGCATCGTCTTCAAGGGCTCCGGCTTCTACCGCAACGACAGCCGCGGCTCGTCGTCGAGCAGCTCGCCCGCGTCGGCCAAGTCGTCGTCCTCGTCCTCCTCGTCCACCACGGACTCGAAGCCGTCGTCCGACGCGAAGCCCGCCTCGGACTCCAAGCCGTCCGCCGGCACCACCGCCGCCTGACGCACCTCGCTTCCGAAGACCCCGCCGTCCCGCGACGGCGGGGTCTTCGTCGTCAGCGGCTACTGTTCCGTGCATGACGAACGCAGAGATCGGCGTGATCGGCGGCTCCGGCTTCTACTCGTTCCTCGACGACGTCACCGAGATACAGGTCGAGACTCCGTACGGGGCGCCCAGTGACTCCCTCTTCCTCGGCGAGGTCGCCGGCCGGCGGGTCGCGTTCCTGCCCCGGCACGGGCGCGGGCACCATCTGCCGCCCCACCGGATCAACTACCGGGCCAACCTCTGGGCGCTCAGGTCCGTCGGGGTGCGGCAGGTGCTCGGGCCGTGCGCGGTGGGCGGGCTGCGCCCCGAGTACGGGCCCGGGACGCTGCTGGTCCCCGACCAGCTGGTGGACCGTACGAAGTCCCGGGCGAACACGTACTTCGACGGGCTGCCGCTGCCCGACGGGACCGTGCCGAACGTCGTGCACGTCTCGCTGGCCGACCCGTACTGCCCGGCCGGGCGCGCGGTCGCGCTGAAGGCCGCGCGGGGGCGGGACTGGGAGGCCGTGGACGGCGGGACGCTGGCCGTGATCGAGGGGCCGCGGTTCTCGACGCGTGCGGAATCGCTGTGGCACCGGGCCCAGGGGTGGTCGGTCGTGGGGATGACCGGGCATCCGGAGGCCGCGCTCGCCCGTGAACTGGAGCTCTGCTACACGTCGTTGACGCTGGTCACGGATCTGGACGCCGGGGCGGAGACGGGTGAGGGCGTGTCCCACGAGGAGGTGCTCGCCGTGTTCTCGGCGAATGTGGGGCGGCTGCGGGATGTGCTGTTCGACGTGGTGGCGGGGCTGCCGGCGTCGGACGTGCGGGAGTGTCTGTGTGTGGACGCGCTGGGCGGGATGGACCCGGGGTTCGTGCTGCCCTAGCACGTCAGCCCTGGTTCTTCCCAGGCCGGCGCCACGTTCGGGTGACGGGGTTTTCCCCAGGGGCCGGGGTTGTCCACAGGGCGCGGCGGAGGGTTGCGGAAGAGGTCATCGTGGGTCTCGCAGGCCGGATGTGCGGCCTGTGCGGTCCGCCGGGGGTGCCGGGCGGCCGTCCCTTCGTCGCCGGTGGTGATCCCCATGACCGTTCCGCCTCCCTCCTCCTCGTACTCCCCGCCCGGTGCGGACACCCCGGCCACCTGCGAGGTGCCGCACTTCTCGCCCGTGCGGGTGCGGGGCGCGGGGTATCTGCTGGGGCGGCTCGCCCGGCAGCGCAGGCGGGCGCTGGCGCTGGGGCTCGCGGTGACCGCCGTGGCGCTCGTGGCGGCGGGGGCGTCCCAGGACGGCGGCCGAGGCGGCGGCCAGGACGCCGCCGAGCGGGCCCGTGGCCGTCCCCGCGCCGCCCCTCCCCGCGCCACCGCGCCACCCGGCAGGCCGGTCGGCGTCGAGACCGTGTCGGCGCCGGTGCGGATCGCCGACGCGGAGACGGTACGGCTGCTGCGGCCCGGCGACCGGGTCGACGTGATCGCCTCCGCGCAGACCGCGACGGACGCGGGCGAGGCCCGGGTGGTGGCGCGCGGGGCGGTGGTGTCGAAGGTGCCCGAGCCGGTGGGCGCGAGCCCGGACGGCGGGGCCCTGGTCGTCTTCTCCGTCCCCCGCGAGGCCGCCGCGCGGCTGGCCGGCGCGGGGGTCGCGGAACGGCTGGCGGTGACGCTGTGGTGAGCGACTTCGTCCGATATGTGTACGGTCCGGCGTCGTCAAGTCCCTCGTTCGAGCTACCGAATTGGACATGTACGCCTCGCTCTGGCGTAGGTTGCGGAGCTGTTCGTTCCGCAGTCGGAGCAAGTGAGGAGTGTCACCGAGGTGAGCGAGAAGAAGGGGGCCGGTGTCTGGGACGGCTTCAAGGCCTTCCTGACGCGTGGCAACGTCGTCGATCTGGCGGTAGCGGTGGTCATCGGCGCCGCCTTCACGAACATCGTCAACTCGGTGGTGAAGGGCGTCATCAACCCGCTGGTGGGTGCGATCGGCACGAAGAACCTGGACAGCTACAGCACGTGTCTGAAGAAGCCGTGCGAGCTGGCGAGCGACGGCTCGCTGAAGAGCGGCGTCCTGATCCAGTGGGGGTCGGTGCTCGGGGCGACGCTGAGCTTCCTGATCACGGCCGCGGTCGTGTACTTCCTGATGGTGCTGCCGATGTCGAAGTACCTGGCGCGGCAGACGGCCCGGCAGAAGGCCAAGGAGGGCACGCAGGAGGTCATCGAGGTGTCCGAGCTGGAGGTCCTCAAGGAGATCCGGGACGCTCTGGTCGCCCAGCGCGGTTCGGGGCACGACGAGCGGTAGACGCGTTCTCCTCGGCCCTGCGGGCGGCGTCCGGCCTCGCCCGCGGGGCCGTTCGGCTTTCCGGGGTGCTGCGGAGGCTGGGCGGGGGCCTGTGGGGGCTCGCGCGGGGTCAGATGTGGTGGGGCGGCTTCTCGTCGAGGAAGCGCTTGAGGTCGGCCGCCGCGTCGCCGGTCGCCGTCGGGGACTCGCCCCAGCCGCGGTCCGTGTCGTCCGAGGACGGGCGGTCCAGGGGGTCGTCGAAGACCAGCGCGGCCTTCGGGTCACGGGGTTCGGCGGCGGAGGGGGTGCTCATCCCTCCAGGGTACGGGGGCGGGAGCCGGGCCGGGGGCCTCGGCGGAGGGGCGGAGGCCGGAGGCGCGCGGTGGGTCTGTGGTGCGGGGGAAGGCGGGGTCTGCTGTGCTGGTGGGCATGACGACCGGTTCGGTTCCTTCGGACGCCTCCTCCGGGCCCTCGGGCTCCCACAGCTCGCCTCCTCCGGGGCGGCCCGTACGGCCGCTCACCGCGCGTCGGCGCGACGAGGCGCACCGGGTGGCGTCGCCGCTGGAGCTGTTCTTCGACCTGTGCTTCGTGGTGGCGGTCGCGCAGGCGGGCGTCGGGCTGGTGCACGCCGTGGCGGAGGGGCACGCGGGACAGGGCGTCCTGCACTACGCGATGGTGTTCTTCTCCGTGTGGTGGGCGTGAACCAACGCAACAACACTTTATCGCAGGGGCGTTGAGCTGGGGAGATGAACGCAGAGAGCCCCGCCCGTGTGCCATGGGGGCGGCTCACGGGCGGTGTCACGGAGGTCTACGTGTACTTGCGGGCGAAGTTGGGGTTCCGCCGCCGTGCTTCCCGTAGCTCTGCTGCGGCGTTGCGGTCGTAGGTGTCCCACGCGTGCTCGCGCGGGTGCTCGGCGATCAAGTAACAGGCGTCGGGGTCGTCGCCGTCTGCGAGTGCCTCACATGTCATGGCCCATTCGAGCCGGACCGGTCCGTCAGTCGGCCAGCGCGACCACAAACACCCCGGTCCCTCTTTCCGGTCTTCGACAAACCCGCAATGGTCCCCGTCGTGCCACATGGCCAACAGGCAGGTTGTAGGACCCGCGTACTCGGCAAGCCGGTTGGGCAGGGATTCACCTCCTTCCCGCGTAGCGTCCAGTACGGCACGTAAGGGAATGAGGGTTTCTGCTTTGCACAGCGGCATCATCGCGCGCTGATCCTTCCTGGGAACCCTGCTAGTGCGGGTGCTGCTTGGGCTGTTCGAACGGGTCCAGGTCGTCGCCGGGAGTGATCTCGAACGGCAGCGCGTCTTGCATCGGTAAGAACAGTTCGACGCTGCACTCTTCACAGCCGGGGCAACCGACGTCTTCGGTCATCGGGCACGCCACGTACAGGTAAGCCCTTCACGAGAAAGACCCCGCCCGACATGCCTCAGGGGAAAGGTCACAGCGGGCGGGGTCGCTTGAGGGTGGATCAGGCGGCGAACCGGGCGACGGCCCACGCCACGACGAGAGTCCACACGGCCGCAGCGAGGACGACCACGACGGTGCACACGGCCTTCATGCGAGTTCCAGCGTGGACGGCAGCGCGCTCCACTCGATGCCGCCGCCTTCGGGCCGGACGTACGCCACGAGTCCCGGTTTCCGGTAGGCGGGAAGTTGGGTCTCGTCCACGCCCTCATAGATGGCCATGAGGACGCCCGTGCGTTTGCCGTCCGTGACGGTCTTCCCGATGTGCTTAGCGGTCACCATGGGCCGCCTCCTGCGGGCACTCGGGGCAGTTCTCGTAGGGACAGGGGGCGAAAGTCGGCGTGGGGAGTTCGATCTCCCCGGTCTGGACGTTGGGGACGCCGCCGTACTCGGTCCGCCAGTCCATCAGGGGCGCCTCTGCGGCTTCTTCCGTGCCGTCCAGGAGCTGAACCAACTGGGGTTTACCCAGGGCGCTCACGCGGGCGTTGGGCCACTTCACGGGGTCACCTCGCTGTGCGCCTCCGCCACGTGCCGCGTCCACAGCACGGCCGCGTCGCTCGCTGCCGACGGGTCGCGGTGCTCGTTCGGCTTGCCGTCCTTCGTCTTCGTGGCCATGCGCCTGAACCACTCGTTCACGTGCGCCTCGCAGTCGGCACAGTTGCCGATGATCTCGGGCGTGATGAATGGCTCCCAGGGGTACGGCTGTTCGGGCTTTTCGCTTGTACCGTTGGGCACGTCGTCAACCTCCAGTCGGTTGGTGGCCACGCCCCCGGCCGGTCGCACGGCGCGGGGGTTTGTCGTTACACCAGTCAACGCCGGAGGCCAGCAGCCGACTTGCACACTTCTTGCACAGTTGCCCAGCGCACTTCACAAGGCTTTGGGACCCTGGAGGGGAGAACGTCACCAAGCGGGGAAGTCGTCAGACATGGACGCTGCACAGGTACCTGGTCCTGGCTCGAACGTGGCCAAGCGCCGTAAGGAACAACGCCTCAGCCAAGTGGCCCTTGCCCGAAAGTCAGGGGTGTCGGTGTCCCTGCTGAGCAAGATCGAAGTTGGGGACCGAGCACTCACCCCAGGCGTAGGCGCTGCCATTGCGCGAGCATTGAACCTGACCCTTGACGAACTCTTGGGTAGCGCGCCGGAGGAAAACCTTAACGAACTCAACTTCGTCATTCGAAGGTTTGATATCCCCGGCCCACCTCCAGAGCATCCAGAAACTCTTCAGCAAGAAGTCGACGATCTTAATCAGCTCCGATACAACTCGGAACTTTCCGGGATTCTCCAGAGGCTCCCCGGAGTGCTATCCAGAGTTACAAACTATGCCCATTTCGTACAGCAACCGAAAGCGTGGACCCTGGTTGCCGACGTTTACGGGACCGTGTATTGGCTAAGACTTGTCCCGTAAATGATCTCTGACATGGTCGGTGACCTGCTCGTTTCTTCGTCATCCGGCCAGTGTGAGGTTGTGCAGTCGGGCGATGCC
>NZ_JARAYJ010000064.1:0-28573 GCF_033794345.1 Streptomyces niveiscabiei | reverse complement strand
CCCCGCCGGGGGGGGGGGCGCGCCGCCCCCCCCCCCCCCCCCCCCCCCCCCCCCCCCCCCCCCCCGCGCCAGGTGGATCTCCGTCAGCTCAGCCGGTCGGCAACCCGTAGTACTCCAGGGTCGTCACGCCCGTGCGGATGGCTTCGAGGGCACGCTGCTCGGCGGCCACGCGGGAGTCGGCCCGGTCGAGGGTCTCCTGCACGGCCTCGGCGGGGACGACCACCACGCCGTCCGCGTCGCCCACGACGAGGTCGCCGGGCCGTACGATCACGTCCCCCACGCGGACGGGAACGTCGAACCGGCCGGGGTGTTCCTTGCCGGTGCCGACCACGGTGACGTGCCGGCCGAAGACGGGGAAGTTCAGCTCCGCTTGTTCGGCCGTGTCCCGTACCCCGCCGTCCACGACCAGGCCGAGGATGCCCCGCTGCTGGGCGGCGACCGCGAGGATCTCGCCCCAGTGGCCGTGCCGGGCGCCTTGAAGGTCGACGAGGAGGACGCTGCCGGTCGGGGCCTCGGCCACCGCCCGGTGCAGGGCGAGGTTGTCGCCGCCGACGCCCTGGACGGTGAACGCCGGACCGGCCACGCGGGCCCCCGGCCAGGCGGCGCGCAGGGCGGGATCACAGGCGTGGGCGGCCCCTGTGGACGCTTCGTAGAGGGTGGCGGTGCTGTGCCCGCGGGCCGCGTCCGTCATGACTGGCTCCTGGTCTGAAGAGTGTGGTAGCCGAACTGCACGCGGGCCTCGCGCAGGGTGGCGCCGGCGCGTGCGGCGGCGACGATGTCCGCCTCGACGCGTTCGATGCGTTCGGCGCTCTCCGCGATCCGCTCGGCCTCGGCGGCGGGTACGACGACCACGCCGTCGGCGTCGGCGCAGACCAGCGCACCGGGACGGATTTCGATGCCGCTCACGGTCACCGGCTCGCCGACGGCGACGAGCCGTACCCGGTCCTTGCCGGTCCGCATGAACCTGCCCCGGCTGAAGAGCGGGTAGTTCTGCGAGAGGGACGCCGACACGTCACGGCAGACGCCGGCGATCACGGTGCCGGCGATGCCGCGGTGGGCCGCGACCTCGGTCATGATGCCGCCCCATACGGTGACGTCGGTGCGGCCGTCGTTGTCGATGACGATGACAGAGCCCGGCGGTACGTCGTCGAGGAAGTCACCGACCGTGCCGGGGCCGGCCGCGTCGACGGCTGCGTAGCGCACGGTGAACGCCGGGCCCACCGCGCGGAAGTCGTTGGAGAGAGGGGACAGGCCGTGCAGGGCGCCCTCGATCCCGGCCCGGTCGAGGGCGTCCGAGATCGCGGCGGTCGGCAGCGCGCGGAGCCGCGCGACGACGTCACTCATCACTGTGCCTCCGTTCCGGTCAGACGGGCGTCCCGCATCGCTTGCGGCAGTGGGACTCCGGCCCGGACCTCGGCCTCGATGGAGGCCTCCCGATCCGCGAGTCGCCGGGCCTCTCGGAGCACTTCGGCAGCGCGCTCGCGCGGGACGACCACGACGCCGCCCTCGTCCGCCAGCACCACATCGCCGGGCCGGACGGTCACCTCACCCAGCGAGACCGGCACGCCGGACGACTTCTGCCGCAGCCGGCCGCGCGCGGTCACCGGCACCTGGGCGCGGGCGAACACCGGGAAACCGAGCTCGCGCGCCTGTCCGACGTCCCGGCAGACGCCGTCCGTGACCACACCACGGACGCCGCGCACCGAGGCACCGACGCTGACGATTCCGCCCCACGAGGACACGTCCGTACGGCCGCCGTTCGCGACCACGATGACGTTCTCGGCACCGGCCTCGGCGACCGCACTCGTCAGAATGTGCGCCCCGCCGTGCTCACCGGTCAGGGGCTCGAGCTCGATGGTCCGAGCGAACCCGGTCACCTTGGGCGTGCCCCACATCGGAGGCAGACCGCCCTGTCCGGGCGGAAGGCCGCAGGCGTCGAGGGCGTCGGACACCGTGGCGCTGTCCAGTGCCGCGAACTGGTCCAACAAGGAAGTTTCAACGGTCATGCAGTTCAGTCAAACTCAACAAGCTCATACACTGAAGGTCTGATTTCCTCTCCTTTCGATATGCGGAGCATCTGATGATCGAGGTCCGTCAGGCCCGGTACTTCCTCGCCGTCGCGGAGACGCTCCACTTCGGCCGGGCGGCGGAACAGCTGCGGATGTCGCAGCCGCCGCTGAGCCAGGCGATCCTCCAGTTGGAGCGGCAGTTGGGTGTGAGGCTGTTCGACCGCAGTGAGCGCAGGGTGCGGCTGACGGAGACCGGCCGGGCGTTCGCCGAGGAGTGCCGCAAACTGGTGGCGGCTGCCCGGCACGCCCACGACGTGGCGGCACAGGCCGAGGCCGGGCTGGTGGGCACCCTGCGGATCGGGGTGGTGACCTCGGCGTTGAGCGAGCCTCTGCTGGGCACACTGTCCGCCTTCCGCGAGGCCCGGCCGCGCGTCGACCTGCATCTCACGGAGGTCGACACGGGGGAGGGACAGGAGGCCGTCGCCCGGCACGAGATCGACCTCGCCGTCATCCGGCCGAGCGCACCGGTGCGCGGTCTGCGTGTGCGGCCCTGGCGGCACGACCAGTTCGTGATCGCGCTCCCGGAAGGCCATCCCCTCACCGGGGACGCTTCGGACCCGGTCGACCTCGCACGGTTCGCGGACGAGCCCTGGGTGTGGCTGCGCCGCGAGGCGTCCCCCGACTACCACGACCAGCTCATGGCGACCTGCCGCCGAGCCGGCTTCACCCCCGACGCCCGCCACATCGCCAACTCCATCCTCACCCAACTGGCCATGGTGGCCTGCGGCCTCGGCGTCACCCTCGTACCGAACGTCGCGGTCCGCTCGATCCAGGGCCCCCTCGCCTACCGGCCCCTCACCGACTCCGCCGACATCGTGGAACTGTCCCTCGTCTCCCGGGACGGCACGCACGAGCCGCTGGTGGAGGAGTTCCTGCGCCACGCGGCGACTGACCGGCAGGAGACGGACTAGGCACGTCCCCGTGACTCACCGGCCCGGGCCAGGACGCCCCGCGCGCGTTCGAGTACCGGCCGGTCGACCATCTGACCGTCGACCGTGGTGACCGAGTCACCGGCGTCGAGGACGCTGCGCGCCCAGCGCAGTTCGCCTGCGGTCGGAGCGAACCCGTCGGCGACGGGCCCCACTTGAGCGGGGTGGATACAGAGTTTTCCGGTGAACCCCAGGCGCCGGGCGTGGGCGACGTCGGCGCCGAGCGCGGCGGGATCCCGTACGGCGGTGGTGACCCCGTCGAGGGGCGCGTGGACGCCTGTAGCCGCGGAGGCGAGGACCAGCCGGGAGCGGGCATGAGTGAGGGCCACGTGGTCGTCGTGGGCGACGCCGAGCTGGGTGGCCAGGTCGACGTTGCCGAAGGCGGCGCGCACGACGCCGGGCACGGCGCACACCGAGTGGGCCCGTTCGATGCCGAGGGCGGTTTCGGCCAGCGGGATCATCGGGCAGCGTCCGGCTGTGCGGGCTACGATCTCCGCGAGGACGTACGGGTCCTCGGCCTTGGGGATGAGGATCGGGCAGCCGTGGTCAGCAGCCCGAGCCAGGTCCGCCTCGAACCACGGGGTACCGGGCGGATTGACGCGTACGACAGCTGTGTTGCCGAGGCCGAGCCAGGTGTCGGCGTTGTCGCGGGCGCGGTCCTTGTCGTCGGCGGCGACGGCGTCTTCGAGGTCGATGACGACGAGGTCGGTGCCGGACGCGGCGGCCTTGTCGAAGCGGTCGGGCCGGTGGCCGGGGACGAAGAGCAGGGTTCGTGCGGCGGCGATGCGGGCGGTGTCCGGGTGACTCGGGGTCATGCGAAGGTCACCTCGGCGGTGGCGTGCCGTGCCTCGCGGTGGGTGGCGATGTGCAGCCGGGCGTGGTCGTCGGTGGGTGTGCCGTCGGCAAGTAGGTGCTCGCCGAGGAACACCGGGCGGTGCAGCCGGTAGGACAGCGACCGCACCTGCCGCTCCGGGGCGTTCCTGCGGACCAGTTCCAGCATGAGCAGGGCCAGCAGGGGGCCGTGGACGACGAGGCCGGGGTAGCCCTCC
Organism: Streptomyces niveiscabiei; assembly: GCF_033794345.1. NCBI lineage: Bacteria > Bacillati > Actinomycetota > Actinomycetes > Kitasatosporales > Streptomycetaceae > Streptomyces > Streptomyces niveiscabiei. Next base: position 24,526 of record NZ_JARAYJ010000064.1, on the reverse strand, counting down.
ACGTCACGGCAGTACGGGGTGTCGTAGTGAATGCGGTGGGCGTTCGCAGTGAGCGCGCTGAACCGGAACAGCAGGGTTTCGGTCGGGTGGAGGCGCAGCTGCCACGGTCCGTCGGGCTTCGGTTCGGCCGATGCGTCGAGTGTGGCCGGGCGCTGGGGCGTGGAACCGTCGCCCGACCGGTAGACGATGTCCTGCTCCTCCACCAGGCACAGGCGGCCGTCCTGCCGGAACTCCTGGCGTTCGGTGACGAACAGGAGCTCGCCGCTGCGGCCCTGCTTGGGGGTGACGGTGGCCAGGCTGACGGTGCGTTCGGCCGGTTGACCGAGGCGCAGGGGTTCGGTGATCTCGCAGCGTCCGCCGGCGAACATGCGCCTGCGGTTGGGGACGGGCGGCAGGAAGCGGGCGTCGCGCAGGTGCCCGTCGGGGCCGAGGGCCTGCTGGGGTGCCCAGTGCAGGAAATAGAGCCACTGCCACAGCGGCGGTAGCGGATCCCCGGACTTGGCGGCGGGGTCGGCGAGGTCCAGCAGTGCCGACAGCGCCGCTGCGGGGGCGGGCGAAAGGGTGTCCTCGTCGGTGACCGATTCGGGATGCCATGACTCCACGTGGGAGGCGAGGGAGGCGGGCATGGGCTTGTTCCTTGCGTGATCGAGTCAGGTCAGCGGGGCTGTGGTCTGCGGGACGGGTGCTGGGGTTTCCAGGAGGGAGGTGCGGGAGGGTTCGCGTACGACCAGCGTGGCCAGGAAGGTCAGGCCGATGCACGCGGTGACGTACCAGAAGAAGACGGTCTCGTGGCCGCCCTTCTTCAGGGCCAGCGCGATCGGCTCGGTCAGGCCGCCGAAGGTGGCGGTGACCAGTGCGTGCGGCAGGCCGACGCCCAGGGCCCGGACCTTGGTGGGGAACATCTCGGCCTTGATGATGGCGGCCAGGGCCGAGTAGCCGCTGAGGAAGGTCAGCGCCGCGGTCATCAGGAGGAAGGCCAGCCACGGGCTGCTCGTGCGCCCGAGGACGGTCATGATCGGGACCGTCAGGAGCATGCCGCAGATCGAGAACACGAACATGACCGGGCGGCGGCCGAAGCGGTCGGAGAGCGCCCCGGCGACCGGTTGCAGCAGCATGTAGACGAACAGGGCGGCGAAGCCGATGACGGAGACCGTGGACTTCGGGATGCCAGCGGTGTTCACCAGGTACTTCTGGAGGTACGTGGTGTAGGTGTAGAAGGCGACGGTGCCGCCGATGGCCAGGCCGAAGACGGCCAGCAGCTGACGCGGGTACTCCGTGAACAGGGCGTGCAGGCCCTTGCGTTCCTGCGTCGTGGCGGCCTTCGCCTGCTCCTGCTGGAAGTGCTGCGACTCCTCCATGGTGCGGCGCAGATACATCACGACCAGTCCGGCCACCGCGCCGATCACGAACGGGACGCGCCAGCCCCAGCTCTCCAGCTGTCCCTCGGTGAGCAGGTTCTGCAGGACGATCGCCACGAGCAGCGCGGCGAGCTGGCCGAGCACGATGGACACGTACTGGAAGCTGGAGTAGAAGCCACGCCGTCCGGGGGGAGCGACCTCGGCGAGGTAGGAGGCGCTGGAGCCGAACTCCCCGCCGACGGACAGCCCTTGAAGCAGGCGTGCCAGGACCAGCAGGACGGGAGCCCCGAGCCCGATGGTCTGGTGGCCGGGGGCGAGGGCGATGATGAGCGAGCCGACACTCATGAGCGTGACCGACAGGGTCAGGGCGCGGCGGCGGCCGTAGCGGTCGGCATAGGCGCCGAGCAGCCAGCCGCCGAGCGGGCGCATGAGGAATCCGACGGCGAACACGACCGCCGTGGACAGGAGTTGGGCGGTCTGGTTGCCCTCCGGGAAGAAGGCGGCGGCGAAGTAGATGCTGAACGTGGCGTAGGCGAACCAGTCGTACCACTCGATCAGGTTGCCGAGACAGCCGCGTACGACGTTGGCGGTGACTTGGGAGCGTGCGGGGACGGAGGTGCGGCTCTGCGACATGGGAAGCTCCGTTGCTCGTGTCGCGGTGGGGAGGGATGCGCGCGGTCCTCTTCGGCGGAGGACGACTTCAGCGGAGGACGAAGGGGCTGCCGGTGGGGGCACCGGTGTTGATCCAGACGCTCTTGTCCTCCAGGTAGGAGGCGATGGCGCCGATGCCGTTCTCGCGGCCGATGCCGGAGTCCTTGAAGCCGCCGAAGGGAGCCAGGTAGCTCACCGCGCGGTAGGTGTTGACCCAGACGGTGCCGGAGCGGATCCGGTCGGCCATGCGGAAGGCGCGGCCGATGTCGCCGGTCCAGACACCGGCGCCGAGGCCGTAGCGGCTGTCGTTGGCGAGGGCGACCGCCTCGTCCTCGTCCCTGAACGGGATGACCGCGAGGACAGGGCCGAACACCTCCTCTTGAGCGATGCGCATGTCATTTCGTACGCCGGTGAAGACAGTCGGCTCTACGAACCGGCCGCCTCTGTCGGCAGCCTTGCCGCCGAGGGCGAGCCGGGCGCCTTCCTTCTGCGCGATGTCGATGTAGTCGAGGACCTTGGCGTACTGGGCGGGGGTCGTGATGGGCCCGACCTGGGTGGTCTCGTCCATCGGGTCGCCCATACGGGCCGTGCGCGCGAGGCTGACCAGGCGGGCCACGACTTCGTCGTGCACATCTTGCTGCACCAGCAGCCGGGACCCGGCGATGCAGGTCTGCCCGGTGGCGGCGAAGATGCCGGAGACGGCGCCGTTCACGGCGGCTTCGAGGTCGGCGTCGGCGAAGACGATGTTCGGTGACTTGCCGCCGAGTTCGAGGCTGACGTGCTTGAAGTCGCGGGCGGCGGCCTGGTTGATGTGACGGCCGGTGGCGTCCGAGCCGGTGAAGGTGACCTTGCGGACCAGCGGATGCTCGACGAGGGCGGCGCCGACGTCCCGGCCGAACCCGGTGACCACGTTGACCACCCCGGGCGGCAATCCCGCCTCGTGGAGGAGCCGGACCAGTTCGAGCGTCGACGCGGAGGTGAACTCCGACGGCTTGATCACCACCGTGCAGCCCGCCGCGAGCGCCGGGGCGATCTTCCAGGCCAGCAGCAACAGAGGCGAGTTCCACGGCGTGATGACCGCGACGACCCCGACGGGCTCCTTCTTCGTGTACGCGAAGTAGCCTTTCTTGTCCAACGGCGGGACGGTGCCCTCGACCTTGTCCGCGAGCCCGCCGTAGTAGTGGAACCACTGGGGTACGTAGCCGACCTGGCCGTGCATCTCGGTGAACAGCTTGCCGTTGTCGCGGACCTCGGTCTCGGCGAGCCGGCGGGCGTTCGCGGCGATGGTGTCGCCGAGCCGCCGCAGCAGGGCACCACGCGCGCTGGCGGTCAGCTCGGCCCAGGGACCGGTGTGCAGGGCGCGGTGGGCGGCTCGTACCGCGTCGTCCACGTCCTGCTCGGTGCCCTGGGCGATCTCGGCCCACGGGGTGCCGAGGTAGGGGTTGTCGGTGGGGAACCATTCGCCGCCGGCGGCTTTGCGGCTCTCGCCGTCGATGAACATCTCGTAGCGCTGCATGGGAGCCCCGTCCGTTAGAAGGTGCCGAGGCCGAGGGCGGCGCGGAAGGTGTTCTTGTTGGCGACGCCGTCTCGGGGCGGCAGGGCGCGCGGGGGCTCGGTGGTGTCGATGAGCACCTGGGCGTACGTGGTCGCCGCGCGCGCCGTGATGCGGGCTGCGAGGTCGGCGGCCTGGGCGAGGTCGGTGACGCGGAGGGTGTCGCGGATGCCGAAGCCCTGGGCGACGGTGATGAGGTCGGTGCCCAGGCCGGTGTGGCTGGGCTGCATGCCGGTTTCGCCGAAGTGGGCGTTGTCCAGTACGACGAGGGTCAGGTTGGGCGGGAGTTGGGCCCCGATGGTGGCCAACGTGCCGATGCCCATGAGGTGTTCGCCGTCGCCGGTGAGCGCGACGGCCGGCCGGTCGGGCTGGGCGAGAGCCAGGCCGAGGGCGAGAGGCGCGGCGCCGCCCATCGCGCCCCACAGGTAGAAGTTGGTGGGCCGGTCACCGGCGGCGAACACGTCGTAGCTGGGAGAGCCGAGGCCGGTGACGACGAGTGCGTCCTCCGGGAGCCGGGAGATCAGGTCGGCGACGAAGCGGCGGCGGTCGAGGCGGGCCGGGGTGTCGACGGCGGTCATCAGTTGCGCTCCCACTTCTTGCGGCCGATCAGTTTCTGCCCGAGAAGCACGGCGACGCGCTCGCCCGCCTCGAACACCGAGTCCAGGGCGGCCTCGACGGTCTCCTCGACGTCCTCGGGCTCATCGGCCCGGAGCACGGTGATGCCCATGAGTTCCAGGGCCTGCTGGGTGGTGCGGCCCATGGGGCTCTGCCAGGGGTTGAACTCGGCGTACTCGCCGCGCATCGTCACCAGCGTCAGGAAGGGGAACCGGCACATCTCCAGCAGGGAGAACATGTTCACGCAGTTGCCGACGCCGCTGCTCTGCATCAGCAGAACCGCGCGCCGACCACCCAGCCAGGCCCCGGCGACCACACCGACGCCCTCCTCCTCGGTGGTCAGCACCACGTCGTGGATCGCGGGGTCGCGCTGCGCTTCGAGGATGGTGTGGGAGTGGCCGGAGTCGGGGACGTAGGCGATCTGCTGGATGCCGCGCTTCTTCAGTGCGGCGAAGACGTCCTCCTGCCAGGAGGGTGGCGCGGGAGCGGGTGTCTCGTTCATGGCGTTCATCATGGGTACTGATGGGTGACCCTGAACAATAGAAGTTCGTGATGCCCGCATGCGTCGCCCGCATAGCGAGCGGTTGGGGCCCTGGCCCCCGCCCTGCGGCTGCGCCTGACTAGCGCCCTTCGTTGAGGAAGGCCGAGACGAGGGCGCTCGCTTCGGTGCGGCATTCCTCGAAGTACGCATCCCGGGCGCCCGGGAAGACATGGCTGGTGGCGCGGGGGATGGGGGTGGCGAGGAGCGGGAGGTTGTCCGGCGGGGTGAGCCGGTCCTGGTCGCCGTGGAGCAGCAGCGTCGGTGCCGTGATGCCGGGGAGTGCGTCCCAGGCGTCGTGGCCGTTGCTCGCCACCAGGTGTCCGTGGCGGGCGTGCGGGGGCATGTCCGGGTCGCCGAAGGTCGTGTACGGGCCGGGGTGGTCGGCGAGCCAGGCGGGGGTGTACATCAGGTCGATCAGTGCGCGGCGGGCGGCTTCCGGGTCGGCTTGGGCCAGGGCCCGTCGTACGGAGGCGTCCCGCTCGATGGCGTGCGGACCGCCGGGGGAGGTGCAGCCCAGGACGAGGTGTCGCACCCGGCCGGGGTGGCGGGCGGCCACCCTCCCCCAGAGGGGGTACCCCCAGCGACCCGCCCGCCCATGGAGGTCCCGTGGACATCGGCACGTTCGACGCCCAGGTGATCGAGCACCGCGATCACGTCGTCGGCGAACTGCCGTGTGGAGTAGGGCCCTTGGGGCTTGTCGCTCTCTCCGGTGCCGCGGTGATCGAGGGTGATGGTGGAGTGGGTGGCGTGGAAGTCCGCGCGGACGGCGTCCCACCAGTGGTGGTTGTTCGCCTGCCCGGCCAGGAGGACCAGCGGGTACCCATCTCCCGTGCGTTGGCAGGCCGGCGCCGTGCCGTCCTGGGCGCGGGCGATGGTGGTGGACGGGTGTCGGGTGTCGGTCATGCGATGTCCCGGGGTTCTTCGATGGTCTTCGCGGACGGCCGAGTCGGTGTGGGAGTCACGTGTTCTCGGTGCCGGCGTGGGTGTCGGTGTCCGTGTCGGCGCCGGATCCGTGGACCTGGGCGGAGGGCCATCTGCCCTGCTGCACGGCCGAGTTGACCTGCCGTACCAGCTCGCGCGCGACGACCTCCACGGCCGGCGGCGTGCGCCCGTGCCGCGGTGTGCCGAGGACGATCGAGCGCCACACGTCGGGTTCGCTCAGCGGCGCGGCGCTCAGCGTGCCCCGCGTGACGTCCTCGGCGATGCCCACCCCGGGCAGGACGGTCCAGCCGTGCCCCGCCTGGACGAGCTGCTTCTGCACACGCATGGAATTGGTCTGGACGACGACGTCCATGACGGCGTCGGCGCGCACCGCCGCCGCGTCGATCAGGCGGCGCAGGGCGTGGCCCGAGGCGGGCATGACGAGCGGGTGCCGGGCCGCCTCCGCGAATGTGACGGGGCGGTCGGCGCGCAGCCCTGCGGATGCCGGAGCGACCGCCCACAGATGCTCCCGCACCAGCGGGCGGGCGTTGAGGGACGGCGTACTGTCGAGGTTGTAGAGCAGGGTCAGATCGAGGTCGCCGGCGTCGAGCCACTGCTGCAGATGGCCCGAGTAGGCGGTCATCAGGCGCAGCTCCACGCCGGGGTGGTCGCGGGCGACCGCGGTCACCAGAGGCTCGGCCAGCAGATCGCTGGTGCTCTCCAGCAGCCCTACGCTCACGATCCCCGTCACCACACCGGGGCTCGGCTGCACCTCGGCGCGGGCCCGCTCCAGTTCGTTCAGGGCGCGCCGGGCGCGGTCGACCATGATGGCCCCGGCGTCCGTGGGCCGCATGCCCTGCCCGGTCCGCTCGAAGAGGTCGATGCCGAGTTCCTGCTCCAGGGTGCGGATCTGCCGGGTGACCGCGGGCTGCACCAGGTGCAGCAGCTCCGCGGCGCGCGTGACACTGCCGACCTCGGCGACCGTGACGATCGCCTTGAGCTGCTTGATGTCCAACGGGCCTTCCTTCCGCAGTCACACCCTCCCCGGGCGCATGAGTCATCCGCGCCGCGCATGGGGGCATTACATATTGCTATTTCCTTTGGAGGGTCATGAGTATTAATGATGGTACTCCCGTACGGGACCCGCACCCTCCTGGAGGTCATCTCATGACCGAGCCCCCCGAAGAACTGCCTCTGGCCGGCATCACGGTCGTCAGCATCGAGCAGGCGGTGGCCGCTCCCTTCGCCACCCGCCAGCTGGCCGATCTCGGTGCCCGGGTCATCAAGGTGGAGCGGCCCGGCGGGGGCGACTTCGCCCGCCGGTACGACACCACGGTGCACGGCGAGTCCAGCTACTTCGTGTGGCTCAACCGGTCGAAGGAATCCGTCACGCTCGACCTGAAGTCGGACGCGGGACGCCAGATCCTGGACCGACTGCTCGCCGGAGCCGACGTGTTCGTGCAGAACCTGGCGCCGGGCGCGGCCGAGAGGATGAGCCTGGGCGCCGTAGCCCTCGCCGAGCGCTTCCCCGCCCTGATCCCCTGCTCCGTCTCCGGCTACGGAACCAGCGGCCCCTGGGCCGACCGCAAGGCGTACGACCTCCTGATCCAGTGCCAGACCGGCCTGGTCTCGCTGACCGGCAACGAGCAAGGGGCGGCTCGCGTCGGGATATCGATCGCCGACATCGCCGCCGGCATGTACGCCTACTCCGGCATCCTCACCGCCCTGTTCACCCGGGCCACCACGGGCGCCGTACGCGCCGTGGAGGTATCGCTGTTCGAAGCACTCGCCGAGTGGCTGAGTCAGCCCGCCTACTACACCCGCTTCGGCGGCACCCAGCCCCCGCGCATCGGCACCCAGCACGCCACCATCGCCCCCTACGGCGCCTACACCTGCGCCGACGGCAAGGACGTGCTGTTCTCCATCCAGAACGAGCGCGAATGGGCCGCACTGTGCGAGCGATTTCTCGGCCGGCCAGGACTGGTCACGGACCCGCGGTTCACCACCGGCTCGGCCCGAGTCGGCCACCGCACCGAGCTGAACGCGATCGTGGCCGAACGGTTCGCCGAGCTGAACAGCGACGCGGTGACGAAGCTGCTCGACGAGGCCGGCATCGCCAACGCGGGCGTGAACGACATCCAGGAGTTCCTGGCCCACCCGGTGCTCAGCGCACGGGACCGCTGGCGCGACGTACGCATCCCCGGGGAAGCCGTGGTGCCCGCGCTGCTGCCGCCGGTCGACCTGGCCGGGACAGCCCCGCGTATGGACCCGGTGCCCGCGGCCGGGGAGCACACCGCGTCCGTCCTGGCCGAACTGGGGTACGGCAGCACCGACATCGACCGTCTCAGGGCCGACAGCGTCATCTGAACCCCATCTGGACCACAAGGAGTTCCCGCATGAGCACCCTCGACATCCTCGCCGAGGACGAGCAGTTCATCGTCCGTACGGTGCGCGACTTCGTCGACAAGGAGGTGAAGCCCGTCGTCCAGGAACTGGAGCACGCCAACACCTACCCCGAGGCCCTGATCGAGCAGATGAAGACGCTCGGCATCTTCGGCCTCGCAGTCCCCGAGGAGTACGGCGGCACCCCCGTCTCCACCCCTTGCTACGTCCTGATCACCGAGGAGCTGGCCCGCGGCTGGATGAGCCTGGCCGGCGCGATGGGCGGCCACACCGTCGTCACCAAGCTCCTGCTGCACTTCGGCACGGAGGAACAGAAGCGCCACTACCTGCCGAGGATGGCCACCGGCGAGATCCGCGCGACCATGGCCCTCACCGAGCCCGGCGGCGGCTCCGACCTCCAGGCCATGCGCGCGATCGCCCGCAAGGACGCCGACGGTTACCTGGTGAACGGCGCGAAGACATGGATCACCAACTCCCGCCGCTCCGGCCTGATCGCCCTGCTGTGCAAGACCGACCCCGAAGCTACGCCCGCTCACCGAGGCATCTCGATCCTCCTCGTCGAACACGGGTCGGGCCTGACCGTCTCCCGTGACCTGCCCAAGCTCGGCTACAAGGGCGTGGAGAGCTGCGAGTTGGCCTTCGAGGACTACCGGGCGCCCGCGGATGCCGTCCTCGGCGGTGCGGAGGGCAAGGGCTTCGCGCAGATGATGAAAGGGCTGGAGACCGGCCGCCTCCAGGTCGCCGCCCGCGCCCTCGGCGTCGGCCGGGCGGCATTCGAGGACGCGCTCGCATACGCGCAGGAGCGCGAGTCGTTCGGCAAGCCGATCTGGAAGCACCAGTCCATCGGCAACTACCTGGCCGACATGGCCACGTCGCTCACGGCAGCCCGCCAGCTCACCCTGTACGCCGCCCGGGAGGCGGACGCGGGCCGCCGCGTGGACATGGAGGCCGGCATGGCGAAGCTCTTCGCCTCCGAGACGGCCATGCAGATCGCCCTCAACGCCGTCCGCATCCACGGCGGTTACGGCTACTCCACCGAGTTCGACGTCGAGCGCTACTTCCGGGACGCCCCGCTGATGATCGTCGGCGAGGGCACCAACGAGATCCAGCGCAACGTCATCGCAAGCCAGTTGGTCAAGCGCGGAGGTCTGGACGCATGAGGATCGTCGTCACGGTGAAGCACGTGCCCGACGCCACGGGCGACCGGCACTTCGCCGACGACCTGACCGTCGACCGGGACGACGTGGACGGTCTGCTCTCCGAGCTGGACGAGTACGCGGTCGAGCAGGCTCTCCAGATCTCGGAGAACTCCGACGACGACGTGGAGGTCACCGTCCTGACGGTGGGCCCGGAGGATGCCAAGGACGCGCTGCGCAAGGCGCTGTCGATGGGCGCGGACAAGGCTATCCACGTCGAGGACGACGACCTGCACGGCACCGATGCGATCGGCGTCTCCCTGGTGCTGGCCAACGCGATCGAGAAGGCCGGGTACGACCTGGTGATCTCCGGCATGGCGTCGACGGACGGTGCGATGGGAGTCGTTCCCGCGTTGCTGGCGGAGCGTCTGGGCGTGCCGCAGGTGACGCTGCTGTCGGAGTTGTCGGTCGAGGACGGCACGGTCACCGGCCGCCGTGATGGCGACACCGACACCGAACAGCTTCAGGCATCGCTTCCGGCCGTAGTGTCGGTGACCGACCAGTCGGGCGAGGCGCGCTACCCCTCCTTCAAGGGGATCATGGCCGCCAAGAAGAAGCCGGTGACCTCCTGGGATCTGTCCGACCTCGGCATAGAGGCGGAGGAGGTCGGCCTGGAGGGTGCGTACACCGTCGTGGACGCGGCGGCCGAGCGTCCGGCGCGCACCGCGGGCACGATCGTCAAGGACGAGGGGGAGGGCGGCAAGCAGCTCGCCGAGTTCCTCGCGGGCCGGAAGTTCGTCTGATCGAGTTGGAGTTGCTTCCCCATGGCTGAAGTTCTCGTCTACGTCGACCACGTGGACGGTGCCGTCCGCAAGCCCACCCTGGAGCTGCTGACCCTGGCCCGCCGCGTTGGCGAGCCCGTCGCCGTCGCCCTCGGCGCGGGTGCCCCCGACACCGCCGCCGCGCTCGCCGAGCACGGCGCGGTCAAGGTCCTCACCCACGACGCGTCCGAGTACGCCGACTACCTGGTCGTGCCGAAGGTCGACGCCCTGCAGGCCGCGGTCGAGGCCGTCTCCCCGGCCGCTGTGCTGGTGCCCTCCTCCGCGGAGGGCAAGGAGATCGCCGCGCGTCTGGCGCTGCGCATCGGCTCCGGCATCATCACCGACGCCGTCGACCTCGAGGCCGGCGACGAGGGCCCGGTGGCCACCCAGTCGGTGTTCGCCGCGTCCTTCACCACCAAGTCCCGTGTCTCCAAGGGCACCCCGGTCATCACGGTCAAGCCCAACAGTGCCGCCGTGGAGGCCGCCCCGGCCGCCGGTGGGGTCGAGGCCCTGTCGGTGTCCTTCTCCGCCGCCGCGACCGGCACGAAGGTCACCGGCCGCACGCCGCGTGAGTCGACGGGTCGTCCGGAGCTGACCGAGGCCGCGATCGTGGTCTCCGGTGGCCGTGGCGTCAACGGCGCGGAGAACTTCGCGATCATCGAGGCCCTCGCCGACTCCCTCGGCGCGGCCGTGGGTGCCTCGCGTGCCGCGGTGGACGCGGGTTGGTACCCGCACACCAACCAGGTCGGCCAGACCGGCAAGTCCGTGTCGCCGCAGGTGTACATCGCCTCCGGTATCTCGGGCGCGATCCAGCACCGCGCCGGTATGCAGACCTCGAAGACGATCGTGGCGATCAACAAGGACGCCGAGGCCCCGATCTTCGACCTGGTCGACTACGGCGTCGTCGGCGACCTCTTCGACGTCGTCCCGGCCCTGACCGAGGAGATCAAGAGCCGCCGGGGCTGACCAAGCCGGCACGGGCGCCTCGCCCACCAGTGGTCTTCACGGGATCGTCCGGTCACCCACGAGGGAGTGACCGGACAGACCCGACGTTCATGTGCGATGGGCAAGCCCGCGCGGTCAGCCCTCTGAGCCGCCGCCCTGCAACGCTTGATCGTGGTGCATCCCCTTTCCAGGTGTTCGGTCTGCCCTGCTGGACTTGTCCGGCCGCAGGCTCTGATGGCGCGCGCCGTGCCGTCGTCACCCGTGCTGCATGTGCCGGCGGATCCATGCCGCCTGCCCGCCGTCGATGAGCAGGTCGGTGCCGGTGACGTACAGCGCCTGCGGGCCGGTGAGGAACGCCGCGGCGTCGGCGATCTCGCCCGGAGTGCCGGGGCGGCCCGCGCCGCACGCGTCGAGCATCTTGAGCATGTGCCCGTCGGAGTCCGAGTCGGCCTCCGCCTTCGACATGGCGGTGGAGACGACGCCCGGGCTGAGGGTGTTGATGCGGGCTCCACGCTGGTTCCAGGCGAACGCTGCGGCTTGCACCCGCACGAGGTTGGCGCGCTTGGCCAGGATGTACGCGGCGGTCGGATCCTCGCCGAGGGCAGTGACCGCGCCCAGGGCGAGCAGCTCCTCCGCGGGGGCCGTCGCGAGGGCGGCCTCGTCCTCGGCGCTGATGGCGGCCATGTGCCCGGCCACGCTGGCGACGCAGACCAGCGACGTGCCGCGGACGGCCACCTTCTCGAACGCCTCGATCACGTACACCGTGCCGAGCAGATCGACGTCGAGGATCGTGCGCACCGAGGCCGTGGCGGCGGCGACGCCGGCGGTGTGCACGACGGCGGTGATCCGTCCCGCGCCGGCAGCGGTCCGGGCGAGTTCCTCGACCGACGCACGGTCGGAGACGTCCGTCAGCACGCCCCGCGCGTCGTAACCCTCGGCGCGCAACGAGTCGACAGCCCGGTCGAGCGGCTCACGGAAGGCATCGGCGAGGAACAGCGTCCGCCCGCTGCCCAGCCGCCGCGCCACCGCCGACCCCATACCTCCTGCTCCGGTGACGACGACCACGTCACGCGCGTCGTCCATAACGTCGTGCATGCGCAACCTCCTTGTTGTTCTCGACGTCGTACGCGTTGTCCGGCACGGTTCCAGGAGTCGGGGAGCCGTGCCGGACGACTGCGGGTGTGGGGCAGGCCGCCTCGGTGCCGGTGGCCGGAACTGCTTCGGTCCAGGCCGTACCACCCGCGATGGCCTGCCGCCAGGCGCGGATGGCCTTGGGCGGCATGCCGACCGCCAGGACGCCGGTCAGCCGCTCGCCGGTGCGGTAGGCGGCGACGAACCGGCGCTCGGCCAAGTCGCCGTCCACCACGGCGACTTCGTCGTGGCCGCGCAGGTAGCCGTACGCCTGGATCTTCATGTCGTACTGGTCGGACCAGAAGTACGGCACCGGCGCGAACGGTTTGCGCGCCTCGGGCGCGGCGAGCAGGTTGCGGGCGGCGGCCATGCCCTGCTCCGCGGCGTTCGTGCGGTGCTCGATCCGCATCGACACCCCGAACAAGGGGTTGTGCCAGCGGGCGACGTCACCGGCTGCGTACACGCCTTCGGCGACTTCGCAGTACTGGTCGCAGACCACCCCGTCGCCCACCGCCAGCCCACTGTCCGCCAGCCACTCGGTGTTGGGCAGTGAACCGATGGCGACCAGGATCTCGTCGGCCTCGACCACTTCGCCGTCCGCGAGCCGCACCCCGTCCTCGGTCACCTCGGTCACGGTCACACCGGTGCGCAGTTCCACACCGCGGTCGAGATGGGCCTGGGAGAGTATCTGACCGACTTCCGTACCGACCGCGTGGGCCAGCGGGACGGGAGCGGGTTCGAGCACGGTCACTTCGCAGCCCAGGCGCCAGGCCACGGCGGCGGCCTCGGCAACGAGGAACCCGGCGCCCACCACGACCAGACGGCTGCCCGGCTCCAGCCGGTCGCGCAGGGCGAGGGCGTCGTCCAGAGTGCGCAGCACATGCGCGCCCTCCCCGGCCAGTCGTCGGGGCCGTACCCCGGTGGCCACGATCAGTCCGTCGTACGGCAGCTGCGAGTCGTCGGCCAGACGTACCGTACGGTCCGTCACGTCCAGCCCGGTCGCCGCCACTCCGAGCCGCAGATCGAGGTCCAGGGCGTCGAGGTCGGAGTACGGGCGCAGTGGGAGCTGCTGGGTGCTCCAGTCGCCCGACAGGATCTGCTTGGACAGCGGGGGACGGTCGTACGGGGCGTGCGGCTCATCGCCGACGAGGGTGAGGGTGCCGTCGTAGCCCTCCCGGCGCAGGGTCTCCGCCGCCGCGAGCCCGGCGGCCGAGGCTCCGACGACCACGATGCGCCTCACTGCTCCACCAGCCGGATCGCCGCAGCCGGGCAGACCGCCACGGCCTCGCGTACTTCGTCCAGGTGTTCCTCGCCAGGCCGCTCCTCCAGCAGGATCGCGACGCCGTCGTCGTCCCGCTGGTCGAAGACGTCAGGGGCGGCCATCACGCACTGCCCCGATGCCACGCACTTCGGTACGTCCAGTTCCACACGCATGGTTGTCACCTTGGTCCTTCTCGGTTCTCGTGGGGGAGGTGTCACCAGGCCGCCGGCAGGCTGCGCACGCCGTAGGTCGTCCCGGTGTGGTCGAATTCCAGGTCCTCGATCGCGGCGTCCAGGCGCAGCGTGGGGATACGGCGGTAGAGGGTGCCGTAGACGACCTGGAGTTCCAGGCGGGCCAGGTTCTGGCCCAGGCACTGGTGGGGGCCGTAGCCGAAGGCCTGGTGGACCCGGGCCGGGCGGGTGATGTCGAGGCGTTCGGCGTCGGGGAACACCTCCGGGTCCCAGTTCGCCGCGTGCAGGTCGAAGATCATGCCCTCGCCCTTGCGGATGACGATGCCGCCGATCTCGATGTCGTCCTTGGCGACCCGGCGCACCCCGGTCTGGAGGATGGTCAGGTAACGCAGCACCTCGTCCACCGCGTTGGCGATCACCTTGGGGTCCTCGGTCTCACGCAGCAGGGCGAGCTGGTCGGGGTGCTGGAGGAAGGCGAGGGTGCCGAGGCTGATCATCGTCGTGGTGGTCTCGTGACCGGCGATCAGCATCGCCACGCCCATGTGGACGGCCTCGGTGTGGGTCATCTCGCCGGCCTTCACCCGGCCGGCCATCTCCGTGAGCACATCCTTGCCGGGCTCGGTCATCTTCTTGGTGAGCAGGTTGTCCAGATAGGCGGCCAGGTCGCCGCTGGCCTTCCTGGCCACCTCCGGCGCCACCGCGCCGTCCAGCACCACGCCGCTGTTGCGCTGGAAGAAGTCGTGGTCCTCGTACGGCACCCCGAGCAGCTCGGCGATCACCAGCGACGGCAGCGGGAACGCGAACGCCTTGAGCAGGTCGGTGGGGTTCGGGCCGGCCAGCATGTCGTCGATGAGGTCGTCGACGATCTTCTGGACCGGCGCCCGCATCGTCTCGATCCGCTTGACCACGAATGGTCCGTTGACGGTCCGCCGCAGCCGCGTGTGCTCCGGCGCGTCCGTGTTCGTGATCAGCCGCGGGGTCACCGGCGCCATGTCCGCACGGTGCGCGTTGACGTAGGGGAAACCGGGGTCGAGGTCGTCGTCGCTGACTCGGGGGTCGGGCAGCAGGGCCCGCTGGTCGGCGTGCCGGGTGACCAGCCAGGGCGTGCTGCCGTTCCAGATCCGCACCTTCGTGAGCGGCTTTTCCGCCCGCAGTTGCTGCGCGGCCGGGGCGGGGGCCAGTGGGCACTCTGCGGCCCGCGGCAGCGGATACTCGGGCAGTGGTCCGGTCGCGCCGGTGGCGGGGCAGGACGGGGCATCAGTCATAGCATCTCCTCGGGGACGTGGGGTTGGAGGAGTCCGGCCGGGAAATCACGCCGGAGTCCGGAGACATGGCGGTCGACCTTTTCGACCACCGGCATGGAAGCGGAGTGGTCTGACAACTTCCGGTCGGTTTTGCCGACAGAAACCTGACGTGAGGCAGGTCACTCGGCAGGGTGGCTGAACTCGGGAGTGGTGATCCCTCCGCCATCAACGATCCCGGTACCGGCTCGCCGTCGCGAGGGAGCAGGCTCCCGAACCCGCGGTGGAGCCTGCTACACCACGAGTTGAGACGCTTCTCGTCCGCCTGCGTTCTCCTGGTCAACTGCCCTGGGGCTCATCACCGTTGGCTGACGCGAGGCCCCTTCGTCGGTGACCTCGCTGATCCGGCCGGGGGCTCCAGGGCCGACGACCAGTGGGCTCCCGACGGAGGGCAGAGGCATGGTGTTGCCCCCTGCACCACCGTTTCGGGGGAGCGGTGCCCCTCGCGGTGGCAGGAAGGGCGCGACCGTGGAAGCGCGTCGCCGCAGCGGGAGGTCGGACCACCGGATCAGTCCGGTTCCGCCCCCGTCATCCGGGCCTCTGGGATCTGCGGCACCGACGTCTCCGTGCCCCTGGGCCACGAAACCCGCCGACGAGGTGGACGAGAAGGGATCCGAGGCCGGTGGCCTCAAGGCGGGCGACCGGGTCGTCATCTACCCCACCGAGATCTTCGACGTCACCCCCCCGAACGCGTCGAGCACCAGGAGCGGTTCGCCCAGCTCATACAGGGCCCTCGCTCAGTTCCGGGCATCTGACCCACCTGGCGGGGTGTTGGACGGACCGGGTCTCGTCCGTCCAGGTGTAGTGGGCTACACCCCCGGTTCGGGAGGGTGCACCCTCGTGGCCACACGCGGCCGACGGAATCGTGGAGGGCGGAGAAGGGCCCCAGCCTCCGGGAAGGTGGACGACACCCCCGCCGAGGCGGCTCTCCCTCTCCTCACCGTTCCTGAACCGCTGATGTGGAGGCCCCTTCGCCATGGCAACCGTCCTTTATCACCTGGGCCGTGTGGCCTTCCGTTGGCGTTGGTTCGTCGCTCTGTTGTGGGTGGCGCTGCTGGGCGCCGTCGGTTTCGCCTCGTCCAAGGCACCCACCCCCGCCGACGAGGGCTTCACCATGCCCGGGATCGAGTCCCAGAAGGCCTTCGATCTGCTGGAGGAGCGCTTCCCGGGCTCGGCCGCCGACGGGGCGAGCGCTCGCATCGTGTTCATCGCCCCGAGCGGTGAGAAGGTCACCGCCGCCGAGAACAGGAAGAACATCGAGCGACTGGTCGACTCCGCTGCCGACGGGGCGCAGGTCGCCTCCGTCGTCGACCCGTTCCAGGCCAAGGCCGTGAGCGAGGACGGTACGACGGCGTATGCGACCGTCTCCTTCAAGGCGAAGGCCGACGACCTCACGGACGCCGGTAAGAAGCAACTGGAGTCCGCCATCGAAGTGGCCCGGGACTCGGGTCTGACCGTCGAGGTCGGCGGAGACGCGCTCGCCACGCAGCCGTCCGCCGGTGGTGCCGCCGAGGCGATCGGCATCGCGGTCGCCGCCGTGGTCCTCCTCATTACCTTCGGGTCGCTGGCCGCGGCCGGGCTGCCGCTGCTGACCGCGATCATCGGTGTCGGAATCAGCATGACCGGCATCCTGGCCCTGTCGGAAGCCTTCGGTCTGTCGGAGAACACCGGCACTTTGGCCACCATGCTGGGTCTGGCATGCGGTATCGACTACGCCCTGTTCGTGGTCTCCCGGTATCGGGAGGAGCGCGCCAAGGGGCGTGACCCGAGGGAGGCCGCCGGGCTGGCCGTGGGTACCGCCGGTTCCGCTGTCGTCTTCGCCGGACTGACCGTCGTCATCGCGCTCGCCGGGCTGTGGGTCGTGGGCATCCCGATGCTCACCAAGATGGGTCTGGCCGCCGCCGCGGCGGTCGGCGTCGGAGTCCTCATCTGCCTGACCCTGGTCCCGGCCCTCCTGGGCTTCTGGCCGAACGCCGTCCTCTCGCGTGGCGCCCGCAGGAACTCCAGGCGCCACCGCAGGAAGCTGCGGAAGACCGAGAACGGCGGCTCACGCTGGGCGCGGATCGTCGTACGGCTTCCCCTGCCCGTCCTCGTGCTCGGCGTCGTCGGACTGGGCGCCGTGGCCACGCCGGTCCTGGACCTCCAGCTGGGCATGCCGGGTGACGAGGCCAAGGCCACTTCCACCACCGAGCGCCGCGCCTACGACGCCCTCGCCGAGGGCTTCGGCCCCGGCTTCAACGGGCCGCTGACCGTCGTCGTGGACGCCAAGGGAGCCGCCGACCCGAAGACCGCCGTTTCCGGCGTCTCCAAGGAGATAGCCGCCACCGACGGCGTCGTCTCCGTCTCCCCGGCTCGCTTCAACGAGGCCGGAGACACGGCGGTGCTCGCCGTCACCCCCTCCACCGCGCCCACCGACGAGAAGACCAAGGACCTCGTCCAGACCATCCGCGACGAGCGGCCGGGCATCGAGGCCAAGGCCGACGGCGCGTCGTTCGAGGTCACCGGCAAGACCGCACTCGACATCGACGTCGCCCAGAAGGTGCAGGCCTCGCTGATCCCGTACCTCGCCGTGGTGGTCGGCCTGGCGATCGTGCTGCTCCTG
The DNA here is from genome assembly GCF_033794345.1 of Streptomyces niveiscabiei. Lineage (NCBI taxonomy): Bacteria > Bacillati > Actinomycetota > Actinomycetes > Kitasatosporales > Streptomycetaceae > Streptomyces > Streptomyces niveiscabiei. The sequence continues at coordinate 7,097 of NZ_JARAYJ010000064.1, read as the reverse complement.
CTGGTCTTCCGCTCGCTGCTCGTCCCGCTCAAGGCCGCCTTCGGCTTCCTGCTCTCCGTGCTCGCCGCCCTCGGCGCCGTCGTCGCGGTCTTCCAGCAGGGCCACGGCGCGAGCCTGCTGGGTGTCGAGACCACCGGCCCGATCATGAGCATGATGCCGATCTTCCTGGTGGGCATCGTTTTCGGCCTGGCCATGGACTACGAGGTCTTCCTGGTCTCCCGGATGCGGGAGGCGTATGTCCACGGCGAAGCTCCCAAGCAGGCCATCGTCTCCGGGTTCCGGCACAGCGCCCGGGTGGTCGTCGCCGCCGCGCTGATCATGATGGCGGTGTTCTCCGGCTTCATCGGCGCCGGCGAGTCCATGATCAAGATGATCGGCTTCGGGCTCGCGATCGCGGTCCTCTTCGACGCCTTCGTCGTGCGCATGGCGATCGTGCCGGCCATCCTCGCCCTCCTCGGCCACAAGGCCTGGTACCTGCCCCGCCGGCTGGACCGGCTGCTCCCGAACATCGACGTCGAGGGCGAGAAGCTGAGCCAGAAAGTCCCCGCACCGACGGCTCTTACCCCCGCTGAGGAACACGACAACGAGCCCGCCCTCATCCACTGAGCGACACCGGGTGGCCAGTGGGCCGCCCGGGACCGGGGTCGCCGATGCGCCGCACCGGTGGGGACGGGGGCGGCGCGCCACGGGCCCCGGCGGCCGGAGCGCATCCGCTCGGCCACCGGGGCCCGCCCCTTCCACATCGGCCTCCGCGGGGCGGTTCTCACCCCGTACCCACTCACCTCCGTCTCTCGCTGAGCCGGCCGGGCTCGAAGGCATCCGGAAGGACAGGGACGATCTTGAGGAAGAAGACCCTGATGACGACCCATCTCCGCCTCGTACTGGCCGGACTCATCGTCGCGAGCGGCACCCTGACCGCCGCGGTCGCCGTCACCCACGACGACGGAGACGTCGGCACCGCGTCCATGACGCCGTCCGAGAAAGGGCCGTACGTCGCCCTCGGCGACTCCTGCACCGCCGGCCCGAAGATCCGCGGCCAGACCCGGGACCCGGCCGGCTGCGACCGCTCCGACCGGAACTACCCCTCCTACGTCGTCGCCGGACTCGGCCTGAAGGGCACCCGGTTCAAGGACGTCAGTTGCAGCGGCGCCACCCTCGACGACCTGACCGGGCGGCAGTCCACCGAGGACGGCACCAACGCAGCCCAGCTCACGGCGCTCTCGGAGCAGACCCGCCTGGTCACGATCGGGGTCGGCGGCAACGACATCGGTTTCAGCTCGATGATCAAGCGGTGTGTGGGCATGGGGGCGCTGCACGAACTCGTCGGCAGCGGCAAGTACATCTCCGAGGACGCGCCTTGCGCCCGGCAGTACGGTGACGACGTACAGCAGAAGATCGAGGCGGCGGGCGAGCGGCTAAGCGGCACGCTTGGCCAGATCCGGCGGCGCGCTCCCGAAGCACGCGTCTATGTCGTCGGCTACCCGGCGATCCTGCCGTCGGACAGCGCCGAGTGCGGCCGCGAGATTCCCCTCGCGCCCGGCGACGTGAGCTTCCTGCGGAAGCAGGAGCAGCGGCTCAACACGGAACTGCGCGGGCGCGCCGAGGCCGCCGGAATGAAGTACGTCGACACGTACACGCCATCGGAGGGCCACGACGCCTGCTCCGCCGAGGGCGCGCGCTGGATGGCGGATGCCGTACTGCGCACCGCCCGCGGGTCTCTGTGAGAGGTGGGCGAGGCGGCCGGGCCCGACACCAAACAGGTCGGGCGAAGTCCACTGCGGTTCGGCAGCGCCCTCAAGGGGCGCGGGGCTGTGCTGGATTTGCGGCTACCGCCGCGTGGGCGCGACCAGCCACGACGGCGCCGCGGACGAAGAAGAACAACCCATCGCGGCACCTTCAGCGGAGCGCTTAGCGGTTGTTCAGGTAGGCGAGCACGGCCAGCACCCTGCGGTGTCCGCTGTCGCTGGGCGGCAGATCGAGCTTCAGGAACACGTTGCCGATGTGTTTGCTGACAGCGCGTTCGGTCACGACGAGCGTCTTGGCGATGGTTGTGTTGTCATGGCCCGCGGCCATCAGCTCCAGCACCTCGCGTTCGCGCGGCGTGAGTGAGTCCAGGGGCGAGTCACGGCGGCGGGTGAGGAGTTCGCCGACGACTTCGGGGTCCAGGGCGGTGCCGCCGGCGGCGACCCGGTCGAGGGCGTCGAGGAACTCGTCGACCCGCCCGACCCGGTCCTTGAGCAGGTAGCCGACGCCGCTCGCGCCACCGCCGAGCAACTCGGCGGCGTACGACTCCTCGACGTACTACGAGAGCACGAGTACCGGCAGTCCGGGGATCTTCTCGCGGGCTTCCAGTGCGGCGCGCAGGCCCTCGTCGCGGAAGTGCGGGGGCATCCGCACGTCCAGTACGGCCGCGTCCGGGCGGTGTTCGAGGAGCGCGGGCAGGATCTCCGGGCCGGTGCCGACGACGGCCGCCACCTCGTGCCCGGCAGACGTCAGCAGCAGCACGATCCCCTCTCTGAGCAGGGCATTGTCCTCGGCGATCACCACACGCACGGCAGCTCCACTTCGATCACGGTCGGTCCCCCGGTGGGACTCGACACTCGTACGGTCCCATCCAGCGCGGCCACCCGGCGGCGGATGCCCAGCAACCCCGATCCGTCGCCGGACTCGTCCGCACCACCCTCACCCTCGTCGCGCACCACGGCCCGCAGTCCGGTACGGAAACGTTCCAGAGCGACCGATGCCTGCCTGCTTCCGCTGTACTTGGCGGCGTTGGTCAGCGCCTCGGCCACCGCGAAGTAGACGGCCGCCTCGACCGCCGCAGGCGCTCGCACGCCGTCATCCTCCAAGCCGTCCACGCGCACGCTCACGTCCAGGCCGCTGCTTGCGGCCAGTGCCCGGACGGCCCCGACGAGCCCGCGATCGGTGAGGATCGGCGGATGGATGCCGCGCACCACGTGCCGCAGTTCGGTCAGCGCCTCCTCGGCCTGGTCCTGCGCGTCGGCCAGCAGCTTGCGGGTGGTGTCGGGGTCACGGTCGAGCGCCCGCCCTGCCAGCCCGATCCGCATCGACAGCGCCACCAGCCGCGCCTGTGCCCCGTCGTGCAGGTCCCGCTCGATGCGACGCAGCTCGGCGCCGTGAGCGGTGATCGCGTCCGCCCGGGTGGCCGCCAGTTCCTCGACGCGGGCCGCCAGCAGCGCCTGCGGGGAGGGCCTGAGCAGGGTCTGGGACCAGCCGGCCTCCAGGTCGGCGAGGCGGGTGATCAGCGGCAGGACGACCGCCTTGCGGCGCAGCAGGCCGCAGCACACACCGTCGACGACCAGGCCCAGCGGCCACAGCGGCAGCGCCAAGAACACCAGGGCGCCGTAGACAGAGGAGGCGGCCATCCAGCGAAGGTCTGTGCGAGTGCCAGGGTCGCGGACGGCCGTGCGCAGACGCTCACGGAGGGTGCCGGTGATCGGCTGGTACGCCTCGGGGATCCGCCGGCCGGTCCAGGCTGCCGTAAGACCGCGCTTCGCGCCGGCGATCCGGCGGATCAACTGCACTGTCTCGGGCAGCATCCACGCCCCGACCACCGAGACCGTGGCGATCGCAGTGATCAGCAGCACGGTGATGAACAGGTACAGGCCGAAGGCCAGCGCCGCGGCCACGACCAGATGGAGCGTGGCCCGCGCTGCCTGCCTAACGGCCTTTCCCATGGCGACAAGGCTACGGGCGGGGTGAGTGGACGTGATCGTTCGGGAGCGGGCGGGCCGGCGGCGCACCGGGTTCATGTTGCTGTGTCTCCTTTGCCGAAGTCTCTTCGAGAGGCGGCGGGCACAGCGGCAGTTCCGCGACGACTTCGAAACCGCCTCGGGGCCGGTGGCCCGCGCGGAGACGGCCTCCGGCGGAGTGGGCGCGCTCGCGCATGCCGATGAGCCCGTAGCCGCTGTGGGAGGAAGCCGCGTCGGCCGACGCCGTGCCTCCGCTGTTGGTGATGGTGATGACCAGCCGGTCGTGGGAGTGGGTGAGCCGCACCTCGGCCGTGCCGGTGGTGGCGTGCTTGGTGACGTTGGTGAGTGCCTCCTGCACGATCCGATACGCCGCGAGGTCTGCCCCGGCGGGGAGCGGCCGTGGTCCTCCCTGAGCGACGAGGGTGACGATGAGTCCGGCGTGCCGGAACGAGGCGGCGAGTTCGGGGAGTTGGGCAAGTCCGGGGGTTGGGCCGGGCGACTGGTCCGAGTCGTCCGTGTGGCGCAGCAGGCCGACGGTGGCCTTGAGTTCGCGGACGGCCGACGCCGTGGTGTTGGTGAGCTCGGCGACGATCTCCTTCGCCTTCTCCGGACGGGTGTTCAGGAAGCGGGCCACGGCGCCGGCCTGAAGATTGGCCAGGACGAGGTGATGGGCGACGACGTCGTGCAGGTCGCGGGCGATGCGCATACGCTCCTCGGTCACGCGGTGCCGTGCTTCCCGTTCCCTGGTGCGTTCCGTGTGCTCGGCGCGGGCCTGGACAGCCGCCAGATACGCCGTGCGCAGCCGGTGCGCGGTGCCGAGCGAGGTGGGCAGCAGCAGCCAGGCGGCGGGGCCGATCAGTTTCAGGGCAAGCGGTTCGTCGGCGGGACCGGCGAGCAGCGCCGTGGTCACGAGCACCGCGACACCGGTGAAGGTGAAGGAGTTGGCCGTCTTCCGGTTGGTGCGCACGGCCAGTGAGTGGAGCGCAACCATGAGCGGCCCCAGCAGCATGACGGTGAGAACGTAGCCGAGAGCGGCCGTGACCGCGGCGCAGGCGGTGGTCACCGCCACCGTGACGCGGGGACGGCGGCGACGCCACAGCAGAGCGGTGCAGGAAATGCCGGTCAGGAGCACCCCAGGCCAACAAGGGACATCCATGGGCCTCCCCGGCAGCGTGATCATGCTGCCGGGGAGGGAAGATGTGAAGACCGCGGCGGCGATGGCCGCGTCAGCGGCGCGGGGTGGTCGCGGGATCGCCGCTGCAAGCTGCTGATCATCGTGGGGTCCTGTCCATGGGGAGAGCGCGGCGCCGCGATGAACGCCCAGCGGGGCGACGCCCGTTGCGGCGTACGAGGCCACCGCCCCGGACGGCCAGGTGGTCTTGCCACCCGTATGGGGGTGCACCTGTGCATCACTGCGCCGTGCAGACGTCCCCCAGCGCGTCGGCCGCGGCGTCGACCTTGCTGGAGTCCGGGCTGGTGTCGCCGTTCAGAATGGCCTTGTTGTAGTCCTCGATCGCGGCCCTGAGGTCGTCGACGGCCCTTACGACCTTGTCGTCGTTCGTCCCGTCATCGATCTTGTCGAGGTTCTTCTCGACGGTGTCGATGGATTCCTCGGTCTGCGCGGGGTCGTTCGCCGCGTCCAGGCCGGCCTCATGGATCGCCTTGAGGCTGTCGGCGATCGTGCCGGCGTTCGTGAGGCAGTCAAGCGAGCTGCCCACCTGCGAGCCGTTCACTTCGTCGCAGCCGGTGGCGAGTCCGGCGGTCAGCAGGACGGCCGCCGCAGCGGTGGCAATGGCGGCGGTACGACGTCCGGGTGGGCGGTTCGCGGTCATGGGCAGGGGCCTTTCCTGAGGTCGGTTCGGGGGAGAGGAGAAGGGCAGCCGAGTCGCATGCCGTACTTCGTCGGCCACCGGCTGGGCGGGGTCACTGCGGGTGCGCGCCTCGGGCGCCAAGTGATGAGGCGAGGGACCCGGAACCATCCGATGGGGTCCGTGCGGAAAAGCACGGCAGACCCGGGCTCGGAGGGTCACGCCCAGCGCGCGTCCATCGCTGCGGCACGCTTCCGACGGTTCGCGACGAGGCCGCCCGCCGCCCCCAGTGAGACCAGGCCCATCCCGACGGCTGCCATGATTCCTTTCGCGCCGTCCAAAGAGAAGTAACAGACCGCGGCCACAGCACCGTTGAACAGGAACAGGAACCACATCACCGGCGGCGTCGACAGGAACGCCTTGATCTTCGGCTTCTTCGCGATGCGCGAGCCCGCCACGAGCGAGACGGCGATACCGGCGTAGGTGGCCACGTCTTTCGCGGTGCCGTCGAGGACGGCGCCGGATGCGGAACTCGCGGCCAGGCCGCCCACGAAGAACGACCAGAGCAGCAGGTTGGCGACGAATGACTTCAGGGCGGCGAACGGCGATTTCATGGAGCTGTCCTTCGAGTGGGGAGGCGGGGACACACTGCGACGTGCGGATCTGTCGCGATCTCTGAGGACCACGATCCCGTCGCCCGCTCGCCGGCGCGAGGGACCGACCTCCCGATCCCATGGTGTAGCCCGCTACACCATGGGGAGATCCCGGACGATCAAGACAGCGAAGAGCTGCCTGCGCTATCCGTTGGCGTCGATGTCGTGTTCTGTGTAGAGAAGGCTGGTGCGTTCGGTGGCGGTGAGCCGGCTTGCTTCGGAGGAGTACCGTCCTGCGGCACGATGCCAGTCGTAGTTTCCGCGTATCCAGGTAAGCATTGCGTTGATGTAGCGCTGCACTGCGGTGCGTTCGAGGTCGGAGGAGGCGAGGCTGTCGCATAGAACGGGTGTGCCGGACGCCAGGCAGATGAATCGCTTGAGGCGGGCGTGGACCATGTCCCGGATCTGCTCCACTCCCTCCGGGAGAGCGCAGCCGCCGTGGCGGGCGAGGACGCGGGCGAGGTTGGGATCGCCGCGAGCGTCGTCCTTCTCCACAGTGTCAATCCCCTCGAATCGTGGAGACCTTCCTATGCAGCCAGCCCCTCGCTGAGGCGGGCCCAGTAGTCGTGTTCGTAGTCGATCGGGCTCTTGAAGCCACACACGCTGTGTAGCCGTCGGCCGTTGTAGAAGTCAGTGATCCAGGTGGCGATCCGGATCCGGGCTTCAGCGCGGGTGGTGAAGGTGTGCCGGTGGACGTATTCGACCTTCAGGACGCCGTTGAACGCCTCGCTGACGGCGTTGTCGAAACAAGATCCGACCTTGCCCATGGACTGGAAAACGCCCAGCTTGCGGCAGGCGCGGCGGAACTTCCGCGAGGCGTACTCGGTGAGTTCAACCAGTCGTTGCAACATCGGGTTGTCGGAGCGAGCGTAGCTGTTTCTCGAAGACTTCGGCGGGGGTCTTCCAGCCGAGGATTTTGCGGG
>NZ_JARAYJ010000063.1:0-29693 GCF_033794345.1 Streptomyces niveiscabiei | reverse complement strand
AGAGTGCGGTGGCGAGGGAGTCCAACTCTGTCTTCACACACCGACGTTGGGCTCCCTTCCCTTGTGCGCGCAGCCGACCCCTTGGAATCGATCATCTAGTAGTACCCATGGGTGTGCCCGCCCCCTGCGCCGGATTTTCCCCAGCCGTTACCCTGGCCCCGACACCGGGGCCACCGGGCCCCGACGCCGTTTCCTGGGGGAAACCGCCCGATGCTCAGACTGCTGTTGTTCCTGGTTCCGCTGGCGCTGATGATCTTCGCGTTCATCGACTGCCTGAACACGCCCGAGGACGAGGTGCGGCACCTTCCCAAGGTCGCCTGGGTCTTCATCATCCTGCTGTTCCCGCTGGCGGGCTCGATCGCGTGGCTCGTGACGGGCAAGGTGCGTACGCCGCCGACGGGTGGCCGTACCCCCTCCGAGTGGCACCGCAACCACCGCACGACCTGGGTGGCACCCGACGACAACCCCGAGTTCCTGAACTCCCTCAAGGAGGAGAACAAGAAGGACGAGGCGCTCCTCAAGGAGTGGGAGGCCGATCTGCGGCGCCGCGAGGAGGAGTTGCGGCGCAAGGACACCGGGGGCACGGACGAGGGCCCGAAGAAGGACGCGGACTGAGCGCCGGTCGGCGGGAGTTGTCAGTGCCGGGTGACACGCTGCTGCGCATGACGGAGACGACTCTTCCCGACCCTGACCTTCCCGACCCGGATCTTCCCGACCCGAAGGCGGACCTGCTGCGGTACCTCCAGGAGGCCCGCGACTCCCTGCTGTGGAAGCTGGAAGGGCTCGGCGAGTACGACGTACGCAGGCCCCTCACCCCGACCGGCACGAATCTGCTGGGCCTGGTCAAGCACTGCGCGGGCATCGAACTCGGCTATTTCGGCGACACGTTCGGGCGGCCGTACTACACCGAGGACCCGCCGCCCTGGTGGTACACCCGCGACGCCGAACCGAACGCGGACATGTGGGCGACGGCCGAGGAGTCCCGCGCGGAGATCGTCGGCCTGTACCGCGCCGCCTGGGCCCACACGGCCGCGACGGTCGCCGAACTCCCCCTGGACGCAGTCGGCTTGGTCCCCTGGTGGCCGAAGGAGCGCCGGGCGACGACCCTCCACCACCTCCTGACCCGCGTCTGCGCGGACACGAGCCGCCACGCGGGCCACGCGGACATCGTCCGCGAACTCCTGGACGGCTCGGTCGGGGAGCTGGCGGACAAGTCCAACGTGCCGGAGGAGGAGGCGAGTTGGTGGGCGGCGTACCGGGAGAAGCTGGAGCGGAGCGCGCGGGAGGCGGACGAGGGGTGAGGTGACGGGGGCGCGGCAGCCGGGGTGGGCGCCGCCGCCCCGGCCACCGGGTCGACGGCGTACGCGCCCCCCGGACCGGCACCCCCGCCGCACCCTCCCTCGGCTCACGGCCCTCCAGGCTCTAGGCTGAACCCCCGCAACACCCAAGCCGCGCAAGGATCTTCGGGAAGGGCGACCGTACATGCCGCCGAGCAGCGGGGAATCGGGGTCCGTCGTCTCCGTCGGTGGGTACACGCTCGCCGAGCGGCTCGGCAGCGGCGGGATGGGCGTCGTGCACCTGGCGCACTCGCCGTCCGGGCGGCAGGTCGCGGTGAAGGTCGTGCACGCGCAGTACGCGCAGGACGAGGAGTTCCGGGCCCGCTTCCGGCAGGAGGTCCAGGCCGCGCGGCGGGTGAGCGGCGCGTTCACCGCGCCGGTCGTGGACGCGGACCCGGACGCCGAGGTGCCGTGGATGGCGACGCTGTACGTCCCGGGCCCCACGCTCTCCGAGGTGGTCGCAGGCCAAGGCCCGCTCACCGGGCGGGAGTTGCGGGTCCTGGCGCTCGGCCTGACGGAGGCGCTCAAGGACATCCACCGGGCCGGGGTCGTGCACCGCGACCTGAAGCCGAGCAACGTCCTGATGGCCGAGGACGGCCCCCGCGTCATCGACTTCGGCATCTCGCGCGCCGCCGACAACCAGACGCTCACGATCACCGGCCGCCTGATGGGCACGCCGCCCTTCATGTCGCCGGAGCAGTTCACCTCGCCCCGTGAGGTGACGGCCGCCTCGGACGTGTTCTCGCTGGGCTCGCTGCTGGTGTACGCGGCGACGGGGACCCGCCCTTTCGACGGCGAGAGCCCGTACTTGACGGTGTATCAGGTCATGCACGAGGAGCCGTCGTTGGACGGCGTGACGCAGCCGCTGCGGGGCATCGTCGAACGGTGCCTCATCAAGGAGCCGGAGGGCAGGCCCCGACTCGCTGAGCTGCAAAGGCTGTTCGAGACCCTGCCGGACACCTCGCCCGCCCCGCCGCCGGGCGACCGGACCGAGCCCGAGGGCATCGCGTACGACGCGGCGACGCAGGCCGTCGTGGTGGCCCGGCGCCGGTGGCTCTCTAAGCGGCGCCGGTGGCTCCCGAAGCGGCGCCGCGGACCGGCGCCGGCCGCTCCCCGACGCCGGGCAACGGCCCTGCTCGGTACGGGAGTTCGGCGCGTGTGGCGGATCCTCACCGCGACCGTGACCGTCGGCGTCGCCGGCATCGCGCTCCTCACCTGGGGCCTCCCCATGGGCTCGGGTGCCTCCTCGGACTCCTCCGACACCGTCGACTCCCCCGTGCTGTCCCTGCCCGAGGGCTGGTCGCCATGGCGGACGAACCTCACGCGGGCCGTGGCCGCCGCCGACCAGGACCGGCTGTCCAGCCACGACCGGCCGGGCTGCGTCCCCGACAAGGCTGCCCTGTACTGCACGGGCAGCGGTTTCACGGTCGCCCGGCTGGACGCCGGGACGGGGCGCGTGACCTGGCGGTTCGGGGTGAGCCCGCAGTACGCGCGCCCGCTCGGGGTGCGGGACGGGCTCGTGTACGTCTACGAGAACCCGCCCGTCGAGTCGTCCGGGGACGTCATCGAGTGGCAGTTGGTCGCGCTCGACGCGCGGACCGGCGAGCGGCGCTGGACCCGGTCCGTCGACGCGACGCAGCCCGCCGTCCTGTTCGACGGGGGTGTCCTGGCCCTGTCGACGGACCACGCCGAGCTGATCGGCATCGACGCGCGGACCGGCAAGGACCTGTGGCGGGGCTCCACGAAGTCGTCGGCGGGCACGCGGTGTACCCCGCTGGTACTACACGGTTCCCCCTACGGTCTGTGCAGCGACCAGGACGACCCGGCGTCCCGCGACTGGAGCCTGCTGCGGCTCGGCGAGGACGGCGCGCGCGAGCTCACCACGCTGCCTCCAGCGGTAGTACCGCTGGGGGACCTCGCCGGGAAGCCGCTGTTCGTCCAGTCGAAGGACCGGGAGCAGCAGTCGCTGGGCGGGCTGGACGAGGCGTACACGACGCTCCTGCGGGTGGACCCGGCGAGCGGGGCCGTCACGCGGATCCCGCTCGCGCAGACCGTACGGGGTACGGCGACGCTGATCGGCTCGACGGTGTACTTCGTCCGGCCGGACGGGACGGTGAGCGCGGTCGCCGCGGGCACCGGGGCGCTGGTGTGGCAGGCGGACACCCAGGTCGAGAACCTGTCGAAGCCGGTGTGGTCCCGGACGTTCGGCAGCCTCTTCCTCGTCAACCGGTACGGGCGGCTCCTGTCGCTCGAAGTCGTCACGGGGAACGTGCTGTGGACGACGGACAAGCTCCGGGACCCGGCCGGGGCGCCGGAGAACGTGGTGCCGGGCCTGACGCTGGTCGGCGACGCGATCGTGGCGGTGGCCGGGGACACGGCGTTCTCCGTGAGCCCGGACACGCCCGACCTGGGGCCCGATGATGTCAGCGCGGACAATGCCGTGAGCTGACCTGGCTCCTGAGAGTTACCCGGGTAGGCCCGTTGTAGAGGGCCAGGCTCAGGACCGTCTCCGGGGTGCGCAGCACGTCGTCCCCGGTGAAGAGGGCGCGGGCCTCGGCGTACGGCACCTCGTCGCCCGCGATGACGGCGGCGGCACGGTCGTACACCGCGCGGGCCTCCTCGTCGAGGGTCTGGTCCTGGTCGTGGTCCGTGTGGTCGAGGCCCCAGACGTCCCACAGCAGGGTCTCCACGTTGTTGAGGGCGGCGAGGTCGAGGCGGACGTTGCCCGCGACGAAGCGTTCGCCCCACAGGGGTCCCTCCTGCGGGGGATGGAGGCCGAACTCCCTGTGGTCGGCGCCCTGTTCCCGGATCATGCGCCAGGCCGTGCCGGCGGTGAGGAAGCGGGTGCGGGGGACGTCCAGGGGGTCGAAGCCGGCGTTCCAGTGGCGGGTGATGTCCGGGTCGGCGAGCTGGGGGTCCGCGAGGAGCCAGCGGCCCCGGTCCGCGTGCCAGTACTCCGTGACGACGTGGTCGCCGTGGAAGCCGTCGGTGCCGAAATAGTCCGCGAATCCCGAGCGGATCCGGGCCGGGGTGCCGGTGTGGCGCAGCATCGAGCAGTACAGGAGAGCGAAGTCCCGGCAGACGCCGACGAATCGCTCGGCGGGCGGCCGGGGTTTTCCGAGCGGGGCCCCGGAGCGGGCGGCGAGAATTCCCAGGATGCCGTCCACGTAACGGGTTTCGGCGTCGTGGTGGAGGCGGTCCTCGGGAATGGCGTACCCGAACAGGTCGCCCTCGCCGCGGTGGATCAGCAAGTCCCGTACGACGCGGGCCAGTCGGGCCGGGTCGGCGGGCAGGCCGGCGTACAGGCCGGCCCGGTCGCCCGGGGTGCTGTACGGGCTCTGGGCGAGGTGGTCGGCGAAGGGCATGCGGAAACTCCTGTCGCTGCACGGGAATTGCCGCCGGGTGCGAGAGGCACGGCGGAATGGGCCGCGTATTCGCATCGCGGCCGGCGCGTCTCACCGTGTCAAAATTCGCCGGGAATTGTCCAGAGCGGGGGAAGTTCCTTCGTTCGAGGGCAATTTCCGCAACTCCCGTGGCGCGTACGGACCGTGGGCGTACGGTCCGAGTCGACGGGCAAGGCGAGCGGGAGGGCGGCCATGGGGCTGGATCTGAGCAGCGCGTGGGACGACGAGACCTGGAGCGACGAGGAGGAGGCGGACTCCGTGGAGCTGATGAAGATCCTCCCGGACATCTCCCGCATCACCCTCCAGCTCCTGCGCCACACGGTCGGCCTCTTCCCCGAGGAGCGCGTCGCCGCCCGCGCGGCCCGGGTAGCCGACCTGGTCCTCAAGGAGTACGGCAGCGACGGCCTGCGCCTCCTCTCCGTCAACCTCGCCACCCTGGCGACGGTCCACATCGAGCACAACGCGATCCTCACCCGCCGCCCCCTGCTCTCCCTCCTCGACGACCTGGACGACACCCGCCGCGAACTCCACAAGGACCTGCCGGGGGCGGACCAGGCGGGCTGAGAGCCCGCGTCCCTCACTTCACCGGGTCCCTCACTTCACCGTGATCGAGTCCAGCTTCGCCCTCAAGTACGCGTGCGAGTCGACCGGTTCGTACGCCACCCTCCCCACCGGCGCCGGTACCGACTCCACCCGGGTGCCGGGTGTGCACTCGCCGAAGTAGACGAGGGACATCAGCTCCTCGGTGGGCGCGTCGGAGGGGGGCGGGAGGACCCGGTGGCGGCCGGAGCGCCAGCGGTCGCCGGTCCAACGGGCCATCAGGTCACCGATGTTGACGGTGAACGCGGCGGGGTCGTACGGCGCGTCCTGCCAGCCGTCGGTCTCCGTCCAGACCTGGAGGCCGCCCTTGCCCGCCTGGCGGTCGAGGATCGTGACCGTGCCGAAGTCGGTGTGCGGGCCGACGCGGAACTGCCCGGGGTGCGGGGTGCCGACGACGTCGGTGCCGGGGTACCAGTTGATGTTGAAACCGTAGGTCGGGTGGTCCATGTGGCGGCTGAAGAAGTCGGGTTCCAGGCCGAGCGCCTCGCCCAGCAGCAGCAGGAGTTGCTTCTCCAGTGCCGCCATCCGGTCGAGGTACTCCTCGCACAACTCCCGCAGCCGCGGCACCTCTTGGGGCCAGACGTTCGGCGCGCACCACTCCGCGTCCACGGCGGGATCGGCGTACGGGACGTCGTTGGCGAAGGTGAGCGACTCCTTGAGGTCGGGCGGGGTCGCCGTGCCCTCGGCGTACCCGTTGGCCTCGGCGCCCTGCGCGAGCCAGCCGCGTCCGCCGACCTCGGCGGCGTACGGCTCCTTGGCGGCGGCCGGCAGCAGGAAGAACTCGCGGGCCGCCGCGCGGACCCGGGCGCGCAGCCCGGCGTCGACGCCGTGACCGGTGACCAGGAGGAACCCGGCGGTCTGGAGCGCCTCGTCGACCGTACGGGCGATGCGCCGACGCGCCTCGGGGCCGCCCTCCACCCACGGGTGGAGATCGATCGTGGGGATACCCGAGGTCGTCCTACTCACCGATGCCCTCACTCTCACCGAGACTCTCCCCGATGTCCTCGTTCCACAGCTCCGGGTTCCCGGCGATGAAGTCCCCCATAAGAGTGACGCACTCCGGGTCGTCCAGCACGACGATCTCCACCCCGTGCCCGGCCAGCCACTCGTGCCCGCCGGAGAACGTGACGGCCTCCCCGATCACCACCCGGGAGATCCCGAACTGTCTCACCAGCCCGGAGCAGTACCAGCAGGGCGAGAGGGTGGTCACCATGGTCGTACCCGTGTACGACCGCTGCCGTCCGGCCGCGCGGAAGGCGGCGGTCTCCGCGTGCAGCGAGGGGTCGTCGTCCTGGACGCGCCGGTTGCGGCCCCGCCCGAGGAGGGTGCCGTCGGGGCCGTAGAGCGCCGCGCCGATCGGGATGCCGCCCTCCCGCAGCCCGGCCCGCGCCTCAGCCACCGCCGTGTCGAGCCATGCGCGCGCCCGCGCCGTGTGATCCATGGGGCCACTCTCCCGTACTACCGCCCTACACCTCAGGTATTCCCTCCGCATATTCTCCCCGCACCAAACTTGTACAGCTCCTTTTCTTGAATCGTTCGCCTTTAGCAGGGTAGGTTGGGGCCCATGACCGGATCCGCACCCCCCACCCCCGCCGAGGAGCTGCGCGGCGTCGGCCTTCGGGTGACGGCCGCCCGGGTCGCGCTGCTCGACACCGTCCGCGCCGGTGACCACCTGGGCGTCGAGGCCATCGCCGCCGGGGTGCGCGAGCGCGTGGGTCATGTCTCCGTCCAGGCCGTGTACGAGGCGCTGCACGCGCTCACCGCGGCCGGACTCATCCGGCGTATCGAGCCGGCGGGCAGCCCCGCCCGGTTCGAGGGCCGCGTCGGCGACAACCACCACCACCTCATATGCAGGACGTGCGGAACTGTCGTCGACGTGGACTGCGCGGTGGGACATACCCCCTGTCTGACCGCTTCCGACGACCACGGCTTCGCGATCGACGAGGCCGAGGTCGTCTACTGGGGCCTGTGCCCCGCCTGTTCCACCTCCTCCAGCGCTGCCTGAGCGCGGACCGTCGCTCAGCCTCGAAAGGATTCCCCCATGTCCGAGAACGCCGAAGAAGCAAAGTGCCCGGTGGCGCACGGCGGCCGTGCCGCCCACCCCACGCAGGGCGGCGGGAACCGTCAGTGGTGGCCGGACCGGCTCAACCTGAAGATCCTCGCCAAGAACCCGGCCGTCGCGAACCCGCTCGGTGAGGAGTTCGACTACGCCGCGGCGTTCGAGGCGCTGGACCTGCCCGCCGTGAAGCGGGACATCGAGGCGGTCCTGACCGACTCGAAGGACTGGTGGCCCGCGGACTTCGGCCACTACGGCCCGTTCATGATCCGGATGGCCTGGCACTCGGCCGGCACCTACCGCATCAGCGACGGCCGCGGCGGCGCCGGCGCCGGCCAGCAGCGCTTCGCGCCGCTCAACTCCTGGCCGGACAACGTCAACCTGGACAAGGCCCGCCGCCTGCTGTGGCCGGTGAAGAAGAAGTACGGCCAGTCCCTGTCCTGGGCCGACCTGATGATCCTCGCCGGCAACGTCGCCCTGGAGTCGATGGGCTTCACGACGTTCGGCTTCTCCGGTGGCCGCGAGGACGTCTGGGAGTCCGAGGAGGACGTGTACTGGGGTCCCGAGACCACCTGGCTCGACGACCAGCGCTACACCGGCGACCGCGAGCTCGAAGAGCCCCTGGGCGCCGTACAGATGGGCCTCATCTACGTCAACCCCGAGGGCCCCAACGGCAATCCGGACCCGCTGGCCTCGGCCCGCGACATCCGTGAGACGTTCCGCCGGATGGCGATGGACGACGAGGAGACCGTCGCCCTCATCGCCGGTGGCCACACCTTCGGCAAGACCCACGGCGCGGCCCCCGACGGCCCGAACGTCGGCCCCGACCCCGAGGGCGCGTCGATGGAGGAGCAGGGCCTCGGCTGGCGGAACAGCTACGGCACCGGCCACGGCGCGGACACCATCTCCTCGGGCCTGGAGGTCACTTGGACCTCCACGCCGACCAAGTGGTCGAACAACTTCTTCTGGAACCTCTTCAGCTTCGAGTGGGAGCTGACCGAGTCCCCGGCCGGCGCCAAGCAGTGGAAGCCGAAGGGCGGCGCAGGCGAGGGCACCGTCCCCTCGGCGCACGACCCGAACAAGAAGATCGCGCCGAACATGCTGACGTCCGACCTGGCGCTGCGCTTCGACCCGATCTACGAGCCGATCTCCCGCCGCTTCCTGGAGAACCCGGACCAGTTCGCCGACGCGTTCGCCCGCGCCTGGTACAAGCTGACCCACCGCGACATGGGCCCGAAGTCCCTCCACCGCGGCCCCGAGGTCCCCGCCGAGACGCTGATCTGGCAGGACCCGCTGCCCGAGGCCGAGGGCGAGGCGATCGACGCCGCCGACGTCACCGCGCTCAAGGCGAAGATCCTCGCCAGCGACCTGACGGTCACTCAGCTCGCCTCCGTGGCCTGGGCGTCCGCGTCCACGTTCCGCGGCAGCGACAAGCGCGGCGGTGCCAACGGCGCCCGTATCCGCCTGGAGCCGCAGCGCAGCTGGGAGGTGAACCAGCCCGAGCAACTCGCCCAGGTCCTGCGGGTCCTGGAGGGCGTGAAGGCCGACTTCGACGCGCAGGGCGCGAAGAAGGTCTCGATCGCCGACCTGATCGTCCTCGGCGGTGTCGCCGCGGTCGAGAAGGCCGCCAAGGACGGCGGGTACGACGTCGAGGTGCCGTTCACCCCGGGCCGGGTCGACGCGGGCGACGAGCACACGGACGCCGAGTCGTTCGCGGCGCTGGAGCCGGGCGCCGACGGTTTCCGCAACTACTACGGCAAGGCCAACCGCCTCCCCGCCGAGTACCTGCTCCTGGACCGCGCGAACCTGCTCACCCTGAGCGCCCCCGAACTGACCGTCCTGGTCGGCGGGTTGCGCGCGCTGGGCGTCTCGCACGGCGACGGGAAGGCCGGTGTCCTCACGGACCAGCCGGGCGTCCTGTCGAACGACTTCTTCGTCAACCTGCTCGACCTGGACACGGTCTGGAAGGGCACCGACGCCTCGCAGACCGCGTTCGAGGGCCGCGTCGGCGGCGAGGTCAAGTGGACCGGCACCCGCGCCGACCTGGTCTTCGGCTCCAACTCGGAGCTGCGGGCGCTGGCCGAGGTGTACGCGAGCGACGACGCGAAGGAGAAGTTCGTCAAGGACTTCGTCGCCGCCTGGGTGAAGGTCGCCGAGCTGGACCGCTTCGACCTGCGGTGAGCCGGTAGCGCCAACAGGGCCCCGGGTCCGTCCGTCTGGGCGGGCCCGGGGCCTTCTGTGACGGGTGGGGCGGGCGGGATCCGCCGTTTCACGGTTGTTGCACACTGTTGTCTCCGACGTCTGTTCCGCACCTCTCTGCCGTCCTTACCCTTGCGTCCAGGACCACCGCTCTGGGGGGAGGCGTGGTGCACGGACAACTGCACGGCCGGGGTGCCCTGTTCGAGGCGCAGCCGCCCGGGCTGCTGCCCCGGCTGATCGGACTGCGGCCGGACGAGAACGTCACCGTCAAGTCCGAACACCCCGGCGTGCAGCCGGTGTTGGTGCTGACGGGCGGACGCGGACTCGGCAAGACGGCCGTGCTGGACGAGGTCGAGGCGGCGTACACCGAGCGCACCCGCAGGGGCGAGCCCCGCAAGCGCACCCCGCTCGCCCGCGTCGACTGCGAGGACGAGCAGTTCGCTGCGCCCCCGCACGAGGAGAGCACCGAGTCCTGGTCCCCGCTCTGGCAGGCCCTCCTGGTCATCGCCGAGCAGCTCACCGAACCGGTGCGCGCGGCGGGCCAGTTGACGTTCCCGAGGCTCACGGCGGGGCTGGTCGCGGTGCGGGCCGGCGAGTGGAGCGGCGGCTCCGACTCCGAGCGCATCCGGCGCGAACTCACCCGTATCCTCCTGCTCAACGAGCACCGCTCCCGCTTCTCCCTGGCCGGCAGGTGGGCCGCGCGCGTCGCCGCGAAGGTGATCGCCGCCGCGACCGGGCAGGGGCCCTACCTCGCCGCCGCCGTCGAGGCGACGCTGGAGGCGCTGTCGGAGGGGGTGACCTCGCGCAAGGAGCAGCGCCCGTCGACCTGGTACCGGGCGTACCCGAACGCGGGCGGCAACGCCAAGCGGGGGCTGCTGCTCCTGTCCGGGAACTTCAGAGCGGGCGGGACCTCGCGGGAACACGCCGAACGGTGGCTGGTGCGGGCCCTGTTGGCGGATCTCACGGAGGGGTACAGCGGGATCGGCTCGCATCTGACGCGGATCGGGCGGCCGGTGGTGCTGCTCGACAACGCGGGCGGGGTGCCGGGGCCGGGGCTGCTGGACGCGGTGCTGCGGGACCGCGCGGAGGGGGTCACCGACCCGGCGGTGGTGGTCGCGACCGTGCGCGGGAGGGGGGTGCCGGCGGGGGCGGTACGGCGTGAACTCGCCGAAGTGGCACGGGCGTCGGGGCCGCCGGGGGCGGGGTCGATCGGGTCGCCCGGGGGCGGGCCGCCGTCGGCCGGGACCTTCGGCGGGGGGACACCCGGCACGGGGAGCTTCGGCGCGGGGGCGCTCGGCACGGGAGCACTCGGCGCAGGGGCGCTCGGCGCGGCGACCCTCCCGGCGGGGGCGCTCGCGGTGCCCCTCCCCCCGCTCTCCCCCGACGACACCCTCCACATCACCGGCGCCGTCTGCGACGACTTCCCCTTCCCGCCCCAACTCCCCCACGCCGTCCACCGCTTGACCGGCGGCAACCCCCTCGGCATCGTCCTCACCGCGCGAGCCGCCCGCCGGCACCCGGACCAGGCGGGCGCGCTGGCCGGCCTCCTCACCGAGCCCGTCGACCCGGACGAGGAGGACCCCCTCCCCGCGTACGGCGAACTCCTGCGCCGCCTCGTCCCCGCCGACCGCCTCGACGAGCTGACCGTCCTCGCCGCCGCCCACGACCACGACTCGGCCGTGGCCCTCGCCACCACCCAACTCCCGGACGACTTCGGCTCGTCCGGCGTACGGACCCTGCGCGCGCGACTCCTCGCGGAGGGCGTCGCGCAGGAGCCGGGGCACTTCGTCGGCGACCGGTTCGTCCGGACGCTGCTGCTGCTGCGGCTGCATCAGCTCACCAAGTGGCGTGACGTGCATGAGGTGTTGATCCGGCACTACGCCACCGGCCACGCCGTCTACCGGCTCCACCACGAGCTCGCCCTCGGCGACACGGACGGCGCGGTCGCCGAACTCCGCGACAGCTTCCCCGTGTTGCCGGTCCGCGTCTGGCTGGACACCCTGCGGTTCGTGGCCTCGGCGCCCTGCTTCGGGCCCGAGGACCAGCGCGTGGCGATCGCGCTGGGCCGCCGGGACACGGTCGGCCGGCTCCCGCCGGAGAACGCCGGGCTGCACCTTCGGGTACGGCGGCTGCTGCACGCGGTGTGGCAGGTGAGCGACCCGCTCGTGCTGCCCGACCGGCGCGTCTGCGACCGGCTCAGGTTCGAACTGGAACAGCTCTCCGACCTGCGCACCGCCGGGGGCGCGCTGCTCTTCGCGGCGTCGCGCGCATGGCCCCAGGACGCCCTGGCCGGGCGGCCGTTGAGCCTCCCGGACGAGGACGAGTACGAGGACGACGAGGACGAGAACGACGACGAGGGGGACGTCTGATGCTGCGGCGGCTGCGCGAGATCTGGGAGATCCGGCTCTACCGGTACGTCGCGATCGTGGTCTCGGCCGCGCTGGTGACCGGGATCGTGCTCGGCACACGGGTACTGCTCAAGGAGGACCGCTCCTGCGCGCCGGGCGTCTCCCGGCCCGCGGGCAGCTCCGAGTGCGTCGGGGTGACGGCCTCGGCGTACGACTTCGGCAAACCCCAACTCCGGGACGCCGTACGGGCCATCGCGGCGGAGAACGACACCCTCAAGGAGGGTTCCTACGTCACCGTCGCGCTGATGCTGCCGTTCTCCGCGAGCGCGCCGTCCACGCTGCGGGACGTCCAGCACGAGTTGCAGGGCGCCTACTTGGCGCAGTGGCAGGCCAACCACGCCGCCAACGGGCAGACCCCGGCGATCCGGCTCGTGCTGGCCAACCCCGGTGCCACCAGCGACCATTGGGCGCCGATGGTGGACCGGCTCGACGCGATGACCAGGTCCGGGGACCGGCTGCGGGCCGTCGCCGGGGTCGGCACCAGCACCGAGGCCAACAAGGAGGCCGTCGCCGAGCTGACCCGGCGCGGCATCCCCGTCGTCGGCGCGTCCATCACCGCCGACGACCTCGCCAACGGGCAGGGCGGGCGCGACCCCTTCCCCGGGCTCGCGCGGGTCTCGCCGACCAACACGGACGAGGCCCGCGCGCTGGCCTCCTTCGCGAAGGTCGGCGCCGGCAAGGCGATCCTCGTCTACGACAAGCCCGGTGACCCCTACACCCGGACCCTCCAGAACTCGTTCGCCTCGCTCATCCAGGGCTCGCCCTACGAACCCCAGCCCTTCACCCCGCCCGCCGACCGCAGCCAGGAGGGCACCACCGCGAACACCTTCCGGCAGATCACCCACCTCGTCTGCGACACCTCCCCCGGCACGGACACGATCCTCTTCGCCGGGCGGCACATCCAACTCCGGCAGTTCATCAACGCGTTGGGGGGACGGGGGTGCCAGGACCGCAAGTTCACGGTCCTCACCGGCGACGAAGGGTCCTACCTGGAGGGCGACAAGGGGCTCGACCGCACGGCCCTCACCCGCAACCTCTCCGTCCGCTACTCGGCTCTCGCCCACCCCGACGCGTGGACCGCAACTCCCCCGACAAGTACGGGTGGTTCGGCCGCCGACATGAAGACCCTCACCGACCTGATCGCCCGCGCGTCCCGCGCCCCCGTCGGGCCCATCGGCGAAGTCGCCCTCGAAGACGGCCAGTTGATCATCGGCTACGACGCGACGACCCTCGCGATCAAGGGCGTCCGGGAGGCCACGCCGACCGGCGGCACGGTCCCGCCCCTGGCGGACGTCGGCCTCCAATGGCCCCAGGTGAAGGGCTCGTTGCGGGTGAGCGGCGCCAGCGGCTGGATCTGCCTCGACGCGCACGGGAACCCGTACGACAAGGCCGTACCGATCGTGGAGCTCACCGCGACAGGCGGCAACCGGTTCGTACGGCTCGCCTGGCCGGAGGGGAGGCCGCCGGCCAGGGAGTGCCTGCCGCCGTCGTGAACGTCAGGGGCGCTGACCGGCTTTGTCGACGACGGCTCGGCGCAGGACGGCCGTGTCGCCCATGACGTCGCCCTTCTTGAGGTTGGAGAGATCGGCCGTGGACACGCTGCGTTCGCCGAGGAACGTGCCGGTCTTCGGATCGAAGATCCACTCGTCGCGAACCGCGTTGTTGGGGTCCTTGCGTGAGAGGGAGACCCCGGGCCTGCCGGCAGCGTCGACAGCGTTCCCCCTGAGAGTCACGCCGGGGATCCTGGCGACGGCTCGAAAGAGGGCCGCGCCCTGTGCCGGGGGCATGATCGAGTTGTGCAGCAGTTCACCGGCCTGCACGAACATCGCCTGGTAGGGGTCCTGGTCGGGGTACGTCAGAGCTACCTCGTGCAGGTAGTCCCACATCTTGTCGGCGGTGGTGGGCAGCGTCTTGAGGTTGTTGTACGCGTCGGTCTGACGCCAGGCCGGGTCGCCCGGCTTCACCTCTGGAGGAAGCGTCATCGGTTCCTCACCCTCCTCCCTCTTCAGCCCGGTGTGCAGCCCGTCCACCGACCTCCAGATCTCCTGCCGGTGCGGCGGCGAGACGATGAACTTGCCGTCCTTCGACATGGTGACCACCACCCGGCTCTCGACGTACACGAACTGGTCGTCGCGGATCTCCCCGTACGACTTGCCCGACTCGGCGGCCATCGCCATGTCCTCCAGCAGGGCGACGACCTGCCTGCTGGGCGGCTGAGGCGCACCGCCTCCGGAACCTGCGGACGGCAGCACGGTGAACGCGACGACAGCGGCGGTCGCCACGGCAGCGGCGGCGAAGACGGGCCGCCGCCACTTCGCGCTGGCCCGCGCCGGCTCCGTACGGATCTCGGTCATCAGATGCTCCTTGAGGAGTAGGTGACGCCCCGGTGGAAGGTCGCGTTCGGGAAGCTGTGTCATCGGTTTCCCTCCTTCAGGGGGCCGACCGCAGGTGTGCGGTCACCTTTCATCTGTCGTGGGGTGTGCGGGGGTTCCATGTACCTCGCGAGTTTCTTCCGAGCCCGCGAGAGGCGGGAGCGGACCGTGCCGACGGGGACGCCGAGGGCCCGCGCGGCCGTCGGGTAGTCGAGGCCGGACCAGACGCACAGCGCCAGCACCTCCCGCTCGGCGCGCCGCAGCCGCCGTAACGCCTCCTGGACGAGGGCGAGTTGGGCCGCGTCGTCGAGGCGGCCGGCGATCTCGTCGGCGAAGTCACTCACCACCGAGGCAGGGGGCAGCCGGGACATCGCGGCGGCATGGCGGCGCATGGTCCTACGGGTATTACGCGCCACGTTCGTCGCGATCCCGAGCAGCCACGGCCGTATGGGACCCCCCGTACCGTCGAGTGACTCCCGCAGCCGCCACGCCTCCAGGAAGGTGAGCGAGACGATGTCCTCGGCGGTGGACCAGTCACCGGTCAGGCGGTACGCGTGGTTGTAGACGGAGCGCGCGCAGGTGTCGAAGAGTTCGCCGAACGCGTCGTGGTCCCCGGCCCGGATGCGTCTTCGCAGATTCGTGTCCACGCCCTTCACCTGTCGTACGACAAAGGCCGGTTCCCGTGACCTGAGTCACAGGAACCGGCCCGGTGCCGGACGGACGGGGTCACACCCCCGCGTACGAGTGCTTCCCGCTCACGAAGATGTTGACGCCGTAGTAGTTGAACAGCCAGCAGCCGAAGGCGGCCAGCGCGAGGTAGGCGGCCTTGCGGCCCTTCCACCCGGCGGTCGCGCGCGCGTGCAGGTAGCAGGCGTAGCCGACCCAGGTGATGAAGGACCAGGTCTCCTTGGGGTCCCAGCCCCAGTAGCGGCCCCACGCGTCGCCCGCCCAGATCGCGCCGGCGATGATCGTGAACGTCCACAGCGGGAAGACGGCCGCGTTCACGCGGTACGCGAACTTGTCGAGGGACGCGGACGCGGGGAGCCGGTCGAGCACCGAGTTCGCGAACTTGCCGGGCTTTCCGCCGGCCGCGAGCTTGTTCTCGTAGGAGTCCTTGAAGAGGTACAGGATCGTGGCGACCGCGCCGACGTAGAAGACCGCGCCGCAGAGGATGGCCGTCGAGACGTGGATGTACAGCCAGTACGAGTGCAGCGCGGGGACGAGCTGGTCGCTGGCCGTGTAGAGGACGGTGACCGCGAGTCCCAGGTCCAGCAGGACCGTGGTGATCAGGAACAGGCCGAGCCAGCGGACGTTCTTGCGCAGCGCCAGCAGCGTGAGGTACACGCCGACCGCGACCGTCGAGAACGTGATGTTGAACTCGTACATGTTGCCCCACGGCGCCCGCTCCACCGAGGCCGCGCGCGTGATCACGCCGCTCAGCTCGACGAGGAACGCGAGGACCGTGAGCGAGATCGCGATCCGGCCGTAGAGGTCGCCCTGCTCGTCCCCGCCGTGCGCCCCGGGCCCGTCCGGCACGTCGCGCGCGCCGGAGGCGGAGCGGACGACGACCTCCGGCCGCTCCAGTACGGCGGTCCCGCCGGCCTTCTTGACCGTGACGGCCGGCGCCTTCTTCGCGGCGGCGGTGGCGGCCGGGGTCAGCGCGGCGGCCGTGCGGCCCACCTTGCTGCGGCTGCCGAAGAGCCACTCGGCGATGTACGCGAAGAACGCGAGGGTGTAGACGGCCATCGAGGAGTAGATCAGCGTGTTGCTGATGTTGGCGAGGTGTTCGTTGGTCGCGGCGGCGAGAGTCACTTCTCAGACCCTTCGGAAGGGACAGCTTGGGGGGTAGGGGATACGTCAGGGGTAGTACCTGCGGGGGATGCCGCGTCTGGGTCGGTGGAGGTAGTACCGGTAGCACCTGAGAGGGACCCGGCATCAGCGCCCGCATCAGCGCCCGCATCAGCGCCCGCATCGGCATCGGCGCCCGCGTCGGCGCCCGCCTCGGACCCGGCGTCAGCCCCACCGTCGTCCTCCGCCACCCCCGGCGCCCGCGCGTACAGCCCGTCCGCCAGCGCCCCCAGCTCCTCCGGCACCTTCGCGGACTCGCTCCGGCCGAGCCCCGCCATCTCGACGAGGGTCACCCCGTCGGGCCCGGCGACCGCCCGCACCCACACCCGGCGCCGCTGGACGAACAGCGAAGCGGCGAGGCCGAAGATCGCGGCGACCGCCCCGGCCAGCGCCCAGCCGCCCCCCGGATCCTGGACGACCTGGAAGTTCGCCCACTCCTTGGTGCCCTCGTAGGTGATGGTCCCGGCGCCGCCCGGCAGCGTCATGGTCTTGCCCGGCGTCAGGTTCGCCCGCAGCTGCGCGCCCTTGGCGTCCTTGAACTCCTTCATGTGGGACTTGTCGAGCTGGTAGACGCTCTGCGGGATCCCGGAGTCGACGCCGAGGTCGCCGTGGTAGCCGACGACGTTCATGATCGGGTTGATCAGCGCGGGGAACGTCGACGCGACCTCGTTCCCCTTGGTGTACGTCGGCAGGAAGAAGAGCTGGAACCCGAGCTGCTCGCTCTTGCCCTTCGCGTCCTTGTAGCCGTCCATGACCTTGACGACACCGGAGGACGTGACGTTGTTGTCGAGCGGCAGCAGCGGGATCGCGTCGCGGTAGACGACGTCACCCCTGCCGTCCCGGACGGTGACGACGGGGGCGTACCCGTGGGCGGTGAGGTAGACCTTCGCGTCGCCGATCTCCAGCGGGTGGTTGACCTTGACGACGGTCTGCTTGTCCTTGCCGTACGCGCCCTCGCTGTACGTGAGGGCTGCCTCGTAGGTACGGGGGGTACCACGGTTGGGCCCGGTCAGCTCGTACGTACCCGTGAACTTCTTGAGCCGGAAGCTGAACGGGACCAGGTCCTCGCTGGTGTCGAAGAGGTTGCCCGACTTGAAGTCGTCGTACTGGGGCAGCACGTTGGAGAAGCCGTCGCCCTCGACGATCAGCTTGTTGCCCTCCGACTTGAAGAGCTGCCCCCACGCGAACGCGATCAGCAAGACGATCAGCGCGATGTGGAAGGCGAGGTTGCCGACCTCCCGGAAGTACCCCTTCTCGGCGGAGACGGCGTCCCCGGCGACGTGCGCGCGGAACCGCCGCTTCTTCAGCAGGGCGAGCGCGGTCTCCCGTACCTCTTCAGGGGTAGCCGTAGTACGCCACGAGGTGTACGCCGGAAGTCTCGTCAGCCGCTTGGGCGCGCCCGGCGGGCGCGAGCGCAGCTGGCCCACGAACTGCCAGGTGCGCGGGACGATGCAGCCGATCAGCGAGACGAACAGCAGGATGTAGATCGCCGAGAACCACACCGAGCTGTAGACGTGGAAGAGGCCGGCCTTGTCGTAGAGCGGCGCGAGCGTGGTGTGCGCCTTGCGGAAGTCGGCGACCTTCGTCGCGTCGCTGCCGGTCTGCGGGATCAGCGAGCCGGGGATCGCGGCGAGCGCCAGCAGCAGGAGCAGCAGCAGCGCGACCCGCATCGAGGTGAGCTGGCGCCAGAACCAGCGGGCCCAGCCGATGACGCTGAGCGCGGGAACGTTGAGGGTCTCCTCGGGGGCCGTCGAGAGCTTGGTGCTCGCGGCGTCCCGGGCGTCGGCCGGCGAAACGCCGTCCGGCTCGGTGCCCTGGTCCGTCGGCGTCGGACTGGTCTTGCTCATGGATCAGATCCCTACAACGAAGCCGTTGGACCAGGACTGCATGTCCTGCACCATGCCGTCCCAGACGCCGGTCAGCAGCAGCAGACCGGTCACGATCATCATCGTGCCGCCGATCCGCATCACCCAGACGTAGTGCCGCTTGACCCAGGAGAAGGCCCCCAGCGCCTTGCGGAAGGCGACCGCCGCGAGCACGAACGGTACGCCCAACCCCAGACAGTAGGCGACGGTCAGGATCGCCCCGCGCCCGGCACTGGACTGCTGCGAGGACAGCGCGAGCACGGACGCGAGCGTCGGCCCGATGCACGGCGTCCACCCGATCCCGAACAGCGCGCCCAGCAGCGGCGCCCCGACCAGCCCGCTGATCGGCCGCTTGTGGATACGGAACTCCCGCGCCGTCATCCACGGCATGAGCCCCATGAAGAACACACCCATGAGGATCATGAGCACGCCCAGCACCTTGGACAGGACGTCCTTGTTGGCCTGGAGGGTGTCCCCGAAGTACCCGAACAGCGCGCCGCTCGACACGAACACGACCGTGAACCCGAGCACGAACAGCGAGGCACCGGCGACCATCCGCCCCCGGCGCGCATCGGCGAGATCCGTACCGCTGATACCTGTGACGTACGAGAGGTAGCCGGGTACGAGGGGCAGGACGCACGGCGAGAAGAAGGAGACGAGCCCGCCGAGCAACGCGATCGGCAGCGCCAGTATCAGGGCGCCGTTGAGGACGGTCCCGTTCAGCTCGCCCACGGCGATCGTGTTCACGGCGAGGGAGTTCACGCCTTCTCCGCGAGCACCGGATCGATCATCTCCCGCAGCCGCTCCTCGCTCAGCGGCGACAGCGACCGCGCGGCGACCTTGCCCTCACGGTCGATGACCAGCGTGGAGGGGATCGTCTGGAGGTTCAGCGTGCCCTTCTTGAAGCGCAGCAGGAGCTTGCCCGTCGGGTCCGACAGGCTCGGGTACGTCACCCCCATCTGCTTCTCGAAGGCGAGCGCGTTGTCGTTGTTGGCGTCCCGGGTGTTGATCCCGACGAACTGGACGCCCTTGCTCTTGAGGCTCTCCGACACCTTCTGGAACCCCGGCGCCTCGGCCCGGCAGGGCGAGCACCAGGACCCCCACACGTTCAGCACGACGACCTTGCCCTTGTACGAGGCGAGGTCGAGGTCCGGCCCGGCGACGGTCTTCCCGGCCAGCTCGGGCGCGGCGTCCCGCTGCCCCGCCTTGACCCGCGCGATCCCGTCGGTCCCCATCACGAAGTGCGTGTCCCCGCCCCCGCCGGAGGTCCCCCCGGACGAGCAGGCGGACAGCGCCAGGGCCCCCGAGGCGGCACCGGCCGCCATCATCAGGACGGCCCGACGCGACGGGGACCTCTTCTCGAAGGCGCTGTTCGAACGCCGGGACGCACGGCTGGCGGCACTCATGTGAAAAGTTTCGCATGCCCGTTCTGAGGATCTTGGGCACCCCCCTCCCACCCGAAAACCCGCATTTCAGCCCGTGTCCCGGCGTTCTGTTCCGCGCGCTTTCGCGCTAGTCCATCTTGATGTACAGAGCCATGGCCAACTGCTCGTCGATCGCCTGCATCGTCGTGAAGGACCCACTGCCGATCTGGTAGTTGATGGGGAAGTGGTGCTGGGTCGCGTTCTCGACCGCCTGGGACAGACCTCCCCAGTTGTTCTCCAGGTCCAGGGATGTCACCGAGATGGCGCCCGACCCGCCGTTGACCATGGACGAGGACCCGGCGTAGAAGATGCCGTTGTTACGCATCGCGTGGCCGATCCGGTACGAGATGAAGTCGTAGCGGGAGCCCTCGGCGAAGGCCTGGGTGACGACGAGCAGGGCCCGCGCGCTGTCCCGCCAGTTGCCGTTCGCCAGGTCGGTGACCGCGCTTCGGATGGTGCCCATGGTGATGCCCTGGGAACCGCGGTCGATCTGAGCGGCACGCTCCATGTCGCCGTAGTTGAGCCACTTCCGGTTGTCCGTGTCGCCTCGCTGCCCCGGCACTCTCTCCGGTCCGGCACCCAGCCGGATGTAATGGCCGGTCGCTTCGTTGACCCAGCCGGTCACGTACATGTTCCGCGCGTTGAAGATCAGGGTGACCTGGTTCCCGCCCACCTGGAGGGAGAGGGGGAAGTAGTCGTCGCTCGTCCGTGTCACACGGATGCTCTGGTAGATGTTCCAGCCGCCGCCCCGCTCGCGGAGGAAGTTGATGATGGCGTCGTACTGGTCGGGGCTGGCGTTCGTCATGTCGAACGTCATGCCGTCGGTCGGGGCCGTGGCGCTGGCCAGCTGGACGTGCCCGCCCAGCGACTCGTGCCGCGCGCCGGTGGTGAGGCTGCCGCCCAGACCGGCGACGGCGACGGCTCCGACGAGGGCCGCCGGGAGGACGGCCGACGTGCTGATCCTGCGGAAGATGCGTGCTCGGGACATGGTGTGCGCTCCGTTGTGCGTGGTCGGCCACGCGGCGACAACGCTGCCGTCGTGCCTTCCAGATGTGTGAACGACACCGAAGATGCACATGCAGGACAGACCGAAACAATGAGGGACGTATTAAGTGGGTGGCGCCGCCATAAAATGGGGGACGGCCCGATGACGCCGGCCCGCGCGGCCACTGCGCATGACCGAGGCGGGACGTCGCGTACAGGACGGTGATGGTATGGCGGCCCAGCAGGGCTCTTCGGGACTCGGCCGGGGCTTCGCGTTCGTCGGCCGCCGCCACGAACTCGACCTGGTGCTCGCCGCCGTCCGGCAGTCACCGGCCGTGGTGCTGGTCGAGGGCGACGCCGGCATGGGCAAGTCCCGGCTGGTACGCGAGGCCACCACGATCCTGGCGTCGCAAGGGTGGCGGGTGCTGACGGGCTACTGCCACCCGCTGCGCGAGCCCCTGCCGTACGGGCCGGTGATCGACGCGCTCGGCGCCATCGGTCCGTGGCTGCCGGACACCTCCCTGCCGCCGACCACCGGCGCGCTGGCCCCGCTGCTCCCGGACCTGGCCCACCGTCTGCCGCCGGCGCCGGCCAGGCCGCGGGGCCCGGGCGCCGCTCGCCACCAGCTGATCCGGGCCGTGCGCTCGGTGCTGGCGCACGTCGGCCCCGTGGTCCTGGTCGTCGAGGACCTGCACTGGGTCGACGACGCCACCCGCGAGCTGCTCCTGCTGCTCGCCCGCGACCTGCCCGACCGGTTCGCGCTGATCGCCACCTACCGGGCCGAGGACCTGCCGCCGGGTGCCGCGGCCCTGGGCGCCGCCTACCGCCCGCCGCCCGGTGCCGGCGGCACGGTGATCCGGCTGTCGCCACTGACCCGGACCGACGTGGCCGACCTGGCCGGCGCGGCGCTGGGCAGCCGTGCCACACCGGAGCTGTGCGCGGTGCTCCACCGCCGCAGCGAGGGCCTGCCGCTGGTCGCCGAGGAAGACCTGATCACGCTGCGGGACCAGGCACGCCCGGACGTCCGGGAGCTGGAGCGGGCCGAGGTGCCCGGCGGTCTGCGGGAAGCGGTCGGCGAACGGCTGACCTCCCTGTCGCCGGCCGGTGCGGCGGTCGTGGACGCGGCGGCGGTGCTGGCCGTACCGGCCGGCGAGACGCTGCTCGCCGAGGTCGCCGCCCTGAACGGCGACGAGGCCGCGGGCGGGCTGATCGACGCGCTGCGGGCAGCCGTGCTGCGCGAGACCGACAGCGGCCTTTACGGCTTCCGTCACGTGCTGGCCCAGCAGGTCGCCTACCGGCACGTCCCCGGGCCGCGCCGCAGGCGCCTGCACCAGCGGGCGATCGACCGCCTCCGCACCCAGGACCCGCTCCCGCTGGTGCAGATCGCCCACCACACGCTGGCCACCGGTGACCATCAGGGCTGGCTCGGCCTCGTCGAGCAGGCCGCCGAGCAGGCGCTCGCCCTGGGCGACACCGGCACCGCGGCCTTCCTCCTGCACCAGATCCTGGACCGGTGCCAGGTGGACACGGAGCGGCGGTCCGCAGCCGCGCTCACGCTCGCCCGGATCGTCGGCTACGGCGTCGACTACGCCGTGACCGTCCGCGAACTGCGGACCGTGCTGGCCGATCCGAAGCTGCCGGACGCCACCCGGGGCGAGATCCGCCTCGGGCTCGGACTGGTCATGCTCAACGTCGGCGCCGACCCGGCCGGTTCCCGGGAACTCGCCCGCGCCGTCGACGAGTTGGCCACGCAGCCGGACAAGGCGGCGCTGGCGATGACCAACCTGGCCCTCTACGAGCGGGACGGTGCCGCCGCGCACGCGTGGGACTGGCAGGGCCGAGCGGAGCGGGCCGTCGGCGACAGCGCCGACGAGACGAGCCGCAGAGCGGTCCGGATCACCCGGCTGATCCTGATGGCCCGGGACGGCGATCCCGCCGTCTGGCCGCTGCTGGACCGGCTGCCGCGCCGGGACGACGCCGGAGCGGTGCTGCGCCACTCCGCCTACGCGCTGTACGCCCTCGCCGAGGTCGCGCTCCAGGTCGGCCACGACCGGCGGGCCCACGCTCTGCTGGTCGAGGTCGAGGACCTGGTCGAACACGCGGCCCACGGGCGCGTCGAGTGCCTCCCCCGGGTCGCGGAGCTGCGCCTGGACTGGCTGGCCGGGCGCTGGACCCGGCTGGAGGAGGATTACGCGGCCCTGGCGGACGCCCACCCCGACGTGCGGCAGATCGGCGTGGACCGGGCTCTGTGCCAGGGGCACCTCGCCCTCGCCCGGGGGCGGCGCTCCCTGGCCCACGCCCACTTCGCCGCCGCGGCGGCTGCCGCCGGCGGCACGAGCGAGGTGGACGTGAGCATCAGGATCGCCGCCGCGCTCGCCGCGGTCCAGCTCGCCGAGGGCGACCCGGCGGCGGCCTGGGCGACCGTCGAACCCGCGCTGTCGATGCTGCGCGGACTCAGGTCCCGGACCCGGACCCTGGACCTCGTCCCGGTCGCGGTCGAAGCCGCGCTGGCTTGCGGGGACCACGCGTCGGTCGAACGCCTCGTGGCGGAGGCCGAGTCGGACCTGCGCGACCGCGACGCGCCGGCCGCCTCGGCCGAACTGGCCCTGGCCCGGGGCCTGTCGCTCCGCGCCACCGAGCCGGCGCGGGCCGCCGAGCACTTCGCCGAGGCGCAGCGCTGGTGGCAGGAGATCGGCCGTCCCTACGAGGTCGCCAAGGCCGCCGAACGCCGGGGGGACGCCTTGTTCTGCTCGTCCCCCGAAGACGCGGCAACGCACCTGGCCGACGCCGCGCGCGCCTTCACCGAGCTGGGCGCGACCGGCGATGCCGCACGCTGCCGGCACCGCCTTCGCGACCTCGGTGTCCAGACGTCGCGGCGACCGGGGCGCCGCGGCTACGGAGCCCAGCTGTCACCCCGTGAACTGGAAGTCGCCAAGCTGCTCGCCGCCGGCGCCACCAACCAGGACATCGCCCAGACCCTGTTCCTGTCCCCCCGCACCGTCGAGAAGCACGTGACCCGCGTCCTGACGAAACTGCGCACCTGCCGGAAGGACGTCCACAGCAGCCTGCCGGAGCCCCCGCCCGAAACCAGCGAACCCTCGGCTCAGGGCCAGACCAAGCAGTAAGGCTGATGCCCCGCCTCATGCAACCGATGACTGAAGTCCTGCCACTCATGCAGCAGTTGATACACATTGAACGCATCCCGAGGCCCCCCGCGATCAGGAACCGTCGACCAGATGAAGGCCGCCGCCCCGACCGCCTCCTCGCCTATGTCCCGGAGGGGGTCGACGACGGTCATCGGGAGTTTCACGACCGCGTAGTCGGGGTGGAGGACGACGAGTTCGAGCGGGGGGACCTTGTGGAGGGGGACGCCCTCGATGCCGGTGAGGACCATCGCCGCCATCGTCTCCGGCTTGATCTTCGTGAACATGCCGTTCATGCCCAGCTCGTCGCCGCCGAGCTCCTCAGGGCGCATCGAGATGGGGACGCGGGCCGCCGTAGCGCCGTCGGGGGCACCGAAGTACTTGTACGTCACGCCCACCCGACCACCGTTCCCGCTCCCCGCCGTGAGGCGGTCGGTCCGGGGCCGGATCAGCCGACCGATCTCCTCGGACTCGCTCTGTGCCTGAAATGTCTGCTGTGCTTCGTCTGTTTCCTCCGCGTCGCGCCGGTGCCTTCCCCGCCGGGCACGACGAGGACCCAGGTCATCGGTCCCCTCGCCCAGTCCGCCACCGCGATGCATATCTCCACCCGACTGCTTTTCTAGGACGCGCGGTACCGCCCGCGCAACCCGATCATCGTGTCAGTGACCTCCCCCACGGCCGCCCGCCGAAACGTGCGGTGAAACATCCTGTCCGAGGGATCGTCCCGGTCCCCGTTCAGTACGGCCCGTGTGAGCTGTATGTATCAGATCCAGTTTCTCAGATCCCGAACACTGCCCGCGGATACGGCGACGGGGCCCCGCCGCCACCCGCCCCTGGTTCCCGAACCCCCTGGCCTACCCTGAGAAGGTTCCGCCCCACCCCGCCCGCCCAGCAAGCCGGAGAAGCCCCAGGCCATGACCGAACACCCCTACCCCTACGACGCCCCCGCCTCCGAGGCCCTCTTCGACCGCGCCTCCGCCGTCACGCCGGGCGGCGTGAACTCCCCGGTGCGGGCCTTCAGGGCCGTCGGCGGCACCCCCCGCTTCATGGTCTCCGGCACCGGCCCGTACCTCACGGACGCGGACGGCCGCGAGTACGTGGACCTGGTCTGCTCCTGGGGCCCGATGATCCTGGGCCACTCCCGCCCGGAGGTCATCGCCGCCGTACAGGAAGCCGTCGCGCGGGGCACCTCCTTCGGCACCCCCGGCGAGGGAGAGGTGGCCCTGGCCGAGGAGATGACGGCCCGCGTCGCCCCGCTGGAACAGGTCCGTCTCGTCTCCAGCGGCACCGAGGCGACGATGTCCGCGATCCGCCTGGCCCGCGGCTTCACCCGCCGCGCGAAGGTCGTGAAGTTCGCGGGCTGCTACCACGGCCACGTGGACGCCCTGCTCGCGGCGGCCGGCTCGGGCGTGGCCACGTTCGCGCTCCCGGACACCCCGGGTGTGACGGGCGCGCAGGCCGGCGACACGATCGTCCTCCCCTACAACGACCTCGACGCCGTACGCGAGGCGTTCCGCCTGCACGCGGACGAGATCGCGTGCGTCATCACGGAGGCGTCGCCGGGCAACATGGGCGTCGTACCGCCGCTGCCGGGCTTCAACCAGGGCCTGAAGGACCTGTGTTCGGCGAACGGCGCGCTGTACATCTCGGACGAGGTGATGACGGGGTTCCGTACGAGCCGGGCGGGCTGGTTCGGTGTCGACGGCGTCGTACCGGACCTGATGACCTTCGGCAAGGTGATGGGCGGCGGCTTCCCGGCGGCGGCGTTCGGCGGCCGGGCGGACGTGATGGCGCACCTGGCCCCCGCCGGCCCCGTCTACCAGGCGGGCACCCTCTCGGGGAACCCGGTCGCGACGGCCGCGGGCCTCGCGCAGCTGCGGCTGCTGGACGACGCGGCGTACGACAGGCTCGGCGCCGTGTCGGAGCAGATCCAGGCGCTGGTCTCGCAGGCCCTGACCAAGGAGGGCGTCGCGCACACCGTGCAGAGCGCCTCCAACATGTTCTCGGTGTTCTTCACCGACCGCCCGGTGCGCAACTACGACGACGCGAAGGCGCAGGAGTCGTACCGGTTCACCGCGTTCTTCCACTCCCTCCTGGCGAACGGCGTCTACCTGCCGCCGTCGTCGTTCGAGTCGTGGTTCGTGTCGACGGCGCACGACGACCGTGCCGTACAGAAGATCGCCGACGCCCTCCCGGCGGCGGCCAGAGCAGCCGCGGAGGCCACGGCAGCATGAGCACAGCCAAGGAACTCACCGTCGTCCACCTGATGCGGCACGGCGAGGTGCACAACCCGGACGGCATCCTGTACGGCCGTCTGCCCGGGTACCACCTCTCCGAGCTGGGGCGGCAGATGGCCGACCGGGTCGCCGAGCACCTGGCGTCCCGGGACGTCACGTACGTCGTCGCCTCCCCGCTGGAGCGCGCGCAGGAGACGGCGACCCCGATCGCGAAGGCGCACGGCCTGGATCTCGCGAGCGACTCGCGGCTGATCGAGGCGGGGAACTTCTTCCAGGGCAAGACGTTCGGCGTCGGCGACGGCGCGCTCAGGAAACCGGGCAACTGGCCGCATCTCGTCAATCCGTTCAAGCCGTCCTGGGGAGAGCCGTACGTCGACCAGGTCGTGCGGATGAAGGGCGCGCTGGACGCGGCCCGCGACCAGGCGCGCGGCCACGAGGCGGTGCTGGTCAGCCACCAGCTGCCGATCTGGATCGTCCGTTCGTACGTCGAGCGCCGCCGCCTGTGGCACGACCCGCGCAAGCGGCAGTGCACGCTCGCCTCGCTGACGACCTTCACGTACGAGGGGGACCGCATCGTCTCCGTCGGGTACTCCGAGCCCGCGATCGACCTGGTGCCCGCGCATCTGCGTGCGGGTGCGAAGCCGGTGAAGGGTAAGGACAAGGCGTTCGGCGCGTAAGGATCTTGCTGTAACGGCTGTCGCCTCTTGTCGCCTCTTGAGGCGGCGGCCGAAAAAGGTTGCTCCTGTTACCAAACCCGGAACTTCTCCGGGAACCTCGTCGTTCGATACGTCCTCTGAATGAGTGACCCACCAGAGACAACGCGACGAACGGGACAGCTCCATGCGCAATCTCACCCGACGGGGAGCCCTCGGACTCGGTGCGGGCGCCGCCGCGGCTGCGGGACTGGCCGGCTGCGGCTCGTCCTCCGGATCGGACTCCGGGGACGGCGGCCCCTCCGCGAGCGGCTCCCCGAAGGGCAGCGCCAGTCCCAGCGCGCCGGCGCGGCCGATCGGGGACGGCTCGACGTCGTTCACCGGCAAGCAGCCGCACCAGCCGGACAAGCCCGTGCCGCTGGAGGCGGGCGAGGAGCCGCCGCAGTTCGTGGTCTTCTCCTGGGACGGCGCGGGCGAGGTCGGCAACGGCCTCTTCCCCCGCTTCCTGGACCTCGCCAAGGAGCACGGCGCGTCGATGACGTTCTTCCTCTCCGGGCTCTACCTGCTGCCGGAGGGCAAGAAGCGGATGTACGAGCCGCCGAACAACCGGCGCGGCGCCTCCGACATCGGCTACCTCTCCGACGACCACGTCAAGGCGACCCTCACGAACGTGCGCCGCGCCTGGCTGGAGGGGCACGAGATAGGCACCCACTTCAACGGGCACTTCTGCGGTGAGTCGCACGGCTCGGTGAAGTGGTGGACGGCCAAGCAGTGGCGCAGCGAGATCGACCAGGCGAAGGCGTTCGTCAAGGAGTGGCGGACGAACACGGGGTGGACCGACCTGCCCTCGCTGCCCTTCGACTACGACAAGGAACTCGTCGGCGCCCGTACGCCCTGCCTCCTCGGCCAGGACAACCTCCTGCCGACCGCCCGTGAGCTGGGCTGGCGCTACGACGCGTCCTCGCCGGGTGGCCGCCAGGTCTGGCCGAAGAAACGACACGGCGTCTGGGACTTCCCGCTCCAGGCGATACCTTTCCCCGGCCGCAAGTTCGAGGTCCTGTCCATGGACTACAACATGATGGCCAACCAGTCCCTCAACTCCACGAAGGCCCCGGCCCACAACTACCCGGGCTGGCGCAAGCAGTCCGCGGGCGCGTACATCGCGGGTTTCCAGCGCGCGTACACCACCAACCGCGCCCCCTTCTTCATCGGCAACCACTTCGAACAGTGGAACGGCGGCATCTACATGGACTCCGTCGAGGCCGCCTTCAAGCACATCGCCGCCGAGAAGGAGAAGGGCGCCGACGTCCGGATGGTCTCCTTCCGCCAGTTCACCGACTGGATCGACGTCCAGAAGCCGGAGGTCCTGGCGAAACTGCGCACCCTGGACGTCGGCCAGGCCCCGGCGGGCGGCTGGAAGGCGTTCATGACGGAGAGCAAGGGGACCACGGCGGGGACGTCGGCCGGGGGTACGGGTACGAGTACGCAGACGATGGGGTCGACTGCCGCTTACTAGGCGAGGTCTCGGGGGCGGGTGGCTCCGGGGTACTACCCGGGTACGACCGGCGGCGTACGGCACGGGGTACTGCGCGCCGCGTACGGGCGGTTACGGGTACGGGGCCACTGCCCGCCGCACCTCACACCGTCCCCAGCTCCCGCAGCACGGCCAGCGCCAGTGTCCGGGCCACCCCCACCGTCTCCGGCACCGACACGGCCTCCCGCGCGCTGTGCGCGACGCCGATGTCCCCGGGCCCGAACTGGAGCGTGGGGATGCCGGCGCCGGCGTAGTGGCGCAGGTCGCTCCCGTACGTCGCCCCGCGCTCACGGGGTACGGCACCCCCGTTCGCGTCGGCGTGGGCGCCCTGGACGAGGCCCAGGAGCCGGTGCCCGGCAGGGAGCCGCCCGCTGGCGAACTGGCCTCCGGGCCAGGTCACTTCGACCGGATGGTCCGTCAACCACGGGTCCCGGGCGCAGACTTGGGCGACCCGGGCCTCGAACGCGGCGCGCGCCGACGCGGGGTCCTCCCCGAGCCGCACCCCCAACCGCCCCTCGGCGACGAGGAGATCGGGCACGCTGCTGGCCCAGTCGCCGGTGCGGACGGTGCCGACGGAGAGGGAGTAGGGGATCGGGTACTCGGCGAGCAGCGGATCGGCGTCCCGGTTGCGCTCGGCCTCCAGTTCCCCGAGCGCCCGGTGCACCGGCAGGAACGCGTCGAGCGCGCTCACCCCCCGCTCCCGCGAACTGGCGTGCGCGGCAAGCCCGTTGACGGCGAGCCGGAAGGTGAGCGCCCCGGCGTTGGCGGTGACGACGGTCCCCCCGGTCGGCTCGGAGATGACGCAGGCACCCCCGGTGTGCCCCCGCTTCAGCGTCCCGAACGCCCCGATCCCCCCGTCCTCCTCCCCCACGACGAAGTGCACCCCGAGCCGCCCCCGCAGCCGTACCCCGGACTCCCGCAGGGCCCCGAGCACGGCGAGCTGCGCGGCGATCCCGGCTTTCATGTCACAGGCACCGCGCCCATGCACGAACTCCCCTCGCACGCGGGGCACGAAGGGATCCCCGTCCCAGGCGCCGGGGTCCCCCGCAGGTACGACGTCGACGTGACCCTGAAGGATCAGCCCGGCCTCCTCGCCGTCCCCGAAGTACCCCACCAGCCCCCACGCCTCGTCCCGCTCCACCTCAAGCCCCGGAAACCCCGGATCGGCGTACAGCTCCCCCAGGTCCATGGCCCACAGGTCGACGTCGGAAGCCCCCAGCTCCGCCAGCTTCCGCGCCAGCACGTGCTGGATCTCCGACTCGGCCGCACTCCCCGTGACGCTCGGCACGGCGACCAGTTCCATCAGCGTCCGGGCCAACGCCGTCTCGTCGATCGCCGCCAGCACGGCGGCCTCCGCCTCGGTGTACACGCGCGCATCCCTCCCAGGTCTGAGACCGATTAAGGAACGATCGTTCTTGACCGATCGTTCCTCAACTGTCTACCGTAGGAGCCATGGGCAGGCCAAGAGCATTCGACGAGGACGAGGCGGTGCGCGCCGCCGTGGACCTGTTCGGCGGGCGCGCGTACGACGGCGTGTCCGTCGACGACCTCGTCAGCCACCTCGGCGTACACCGCAACAGCCTGTACAAGACGTTCGGCAGCAAACGCGGCCTCTACCTGACCGCGCTG
>NZ_JARAYJ010000062.1:0-30330 GCF_033794345.1 Streptomyces niveiscabiei | reverse complement strand
AACGAAGACCCGAAACCGTTCGTCTGGACGAAGACCGCGGACGAGATCCTCGAACGCCTCGCCGGATATCTGAACCGAATTCCCGACTCAGGACACTAGGGCCGTTGTGCCTACCTCATGCGGCCGAACCTCCTCACCGCCAGCGGGAAGAACACCGCCAGCAACCCCAGGGGCCATGCCACCGCCGTCCACAGGTGGGCCGCGTCCGTCCCCGGCACGCCGTACAGGTCCCGTACCGCCGTCGCCGTCTGGGACAGGGGGTTCCAGTCGACGGCCGTGCCCAGCCAGCCCGGCATCGCCTCCGGGGTCGCCAGGGCGTTGGAGAGGAAGCCGATCGGCCAGACCAGGATCTGGACGGTCTGGACCAGTTCGGGTTTGCCGGCGATGAGGGCCAGGTGGATGCCGACCCACAGCATCGCGAAGCGGAGGAGGAGCAGAAGGGCGAGGGCGGTGAGGAAGGACGCGGGGGTCGTGTCGGGGCGCCAGCCCAGGGCCAGGCCCGTGGCCATCAGGGCGAGGACGCCGATCGTCGAGCCGAGCATGTCCGCGCAGGCCCGGCCGACCAGCACCGCGCCGTCCGCCATCGGCAGGGAGCGGAAGCGGTCGATGACGCCCTTGTCGAGGTCCCGGGTCACCGCGACCATCGTGTTCTCCAGGCCGAACACCATGGTCAGGGCGAGCATGCCGGGGAGGAGGTAGTCGAGGTAGTCGCCGCGCACCCCGCGTCCGCCGCCCATGAGGTAGCCGAACATCAGCAGGAGCATCACGGGGAAGAGGAACCCGACGGCCAGACGGCCGGGTTGCCGCGCCCAGTGGGCGAGTTCGCGGCGGGTCATGGTCCAGGAGTCGGTGAGGGCGTGGATCATGCCGTGGCCTCCGGGCGGTCGGGGGTGGTGGGGGCGGTGGGCGCCGGGGGCGAGGCGAGCGTGCCGGGATCGGTAGGCACACCCGAGGGCGAGGCGAGCACGCCGGGATCAGTGGACGCCGGGCGCGAAGCGACCACGCCGGGGCCGGTGGGCGCGCCTGGGCCCGAGCCGGGCGCGCTGGGATCCGAGGCGAGCGCGCCCGGGTCCGAGGTGAGTGCCCCGAGGTCCGAGGTGGACGCGTCGGAGTCGCGGTCGGCCGTGCCTGCGGTCGCTCCCGCAGTGGCTCTGGTCGTGTGCCCGGCTCCGCCGCCCGGCCTCCCCCTCCCCTCCCCCGTGATGTGCAGGAACACCTCGTCCAGCGTCGGCCGCCGCAGCGCGATGTCCTCCGCCTCGATCCCGGCGTCGGACAGGGCGCGTACGGTCCCGGCGAGTGCGGACATCCGGTCGGTCACGGGGGCGCTCAGCAGCAGGCGGTCCGCGTCGACGGTGACGCCGGTGAGCGGCAGGACGGCGACCGCGTCGGCGAGTTGGCGCGCGTCGCGCAGGACCACGTCGATGCGGTCGCCTCCCGTCGCCGTCTTCAGGGAGTCCGCCGTACCCTGCGCGACGACCCTTCCCGCGTCCACCACCGAGATGCGGTCGGCGAGTTGGTCGGCCTCCTCCAGGTACTGGGTCGTCAGCAGGACCGTCGTACCGCCGGCGGCGAGCGCGCGGACGGACGTCCACACCTCCGCGCGGCCCCGGGGGTCGAGGCCGGTCGTGGGTTCGTCGAGGTAGAGGACCTCCGGGTCGGTGATCAGGGACGCGGCGAGGTCGAGGCGGCGGCGCATGCCCCCGCTGTACGCGGTGACCGGTTTGCGGCCGGTGTCCGCGAGGCCGAAGCGGGTGAGGAGTTCGGCGGCGCGGGTGCGGGCGCGGTGGGCGCCGAGGTGGTGGAGGCGGGCGAACATCTCCAGGTTCTGCCGGCCGTCCAGGTCCTCGTCGAGGGCGGCGTGCTGCCCGAGGAGGCCGATGCGGCGGCGGACCTCGCGGGGGTGGCGTACGACGTCGTGGCCCGCGACCTCGACGCGGCCGGAGTCGGGGTGCAGGAGGGTGGCGAGGATGCGGACGAGGGTGGTCTTGCCGGCGCCGTTGGGGCCGAGGACCGCGTGGACCTCGCCGCGCGGGACGGTGAGGTCGAGGCCGTCGAGGGCGGCTTTCGGGCCGTAGGACTTGCGTGCGGAGTCGACGGTGATCGCCGGGTCGGTCACGGGGCCTCCCTTGTTAGTCAAGATTGACTAGTCGATGCGGGGACGAAGGTAGCGGGGCGGAGACCATTGGTCAAACTTGATTAGATGCCGCTGCCAAGAGACGGTACGTCCCCTGACGCCGGGCTACAGCTTGTCCCCCGGGTGCTTCTCCCCCGTCGCGTACGGGTTGACCTGCCCCTCCGTCAGCACGCCCACGAACGGCTCGCCCTCCCCCGCGAACGCGTACGCGCCCCCCTCGATCCGCGCGATCAGCCCCCTCGTCCACTCGGCCTCGCCGTCCGCCGTGTGGATCCAGAAGTTCATGATCTCGCCGATGTGACCGAGCTGTTCAGGGCCGTCCTCGGGGACGTAGTAGTCCGTCACGGCCGACCGCCAGCTGCCGATGCGGCGGATCCGCTCCTCCAGGAGCGCGAGGACCTCGGCCCTCGGGAGGTCGACCATGCTGCCGAGGGCCGCCGACTTGACGTCCGTCTTCTGGTCGTACGAGGTCAGCGCTTCGCGTACGAGACGGAGGTACTCCTCGTCGCCGGCGGCCGTGATCTCGTACTCCGTACGCGGGGGGCCGCCGGCCGTCGAGGGGGCGATCTCGTGCTCGTGCAGGAAGCCCTGTTTCGCCAGCTGTTTCAGGGCGTGGTAGATCGAGCCGGGCTTCGCGTTGGACCACTCGTGCGCGCCCCAGTACTCCAGGTCGCTGCGCACCTGGTAGCCGTGGGCCCGGCCGTGCTGACGGACCGCGTTCAGCACGAGGAGGCGGATCGCTGACATGCGGTCCAGGTTATGGGGTCAGCTTCCGGCTTCCGCCGCGAGTGCCACCAGCTCGAAGGCCGTCTTCCCGTCCAGGGACTCCCGTACGACGTCGGCGTGGCCCGCGTGCCTCGCCGTCTCCCGGATCAGGTGCAGCAGCAGCCACCTCAGCGAGACGCGGCCCTCCGGCGGGAACCAGGGCTGGTCCGGCAGCGCGAAGGTCCGGTCGAGGGTGTCCGCGGCCCGCACGAACGCCTCGGTGTCGGCGGCGACCTTCTCCCAGTACGCGAGCTGCCCCTCCACGGTCTCGTCCCCGACCAGCTGGAAACACTCGTGCCAGTTCGAGGCGTCCCGCTGTACGGCGGGCTCCTCCCCCTTCGCCCGCGCGACCCAGCTCTCCTCGACCTCCGCGACGTGCTTCACGATGCCCGCGAGGGAGAGGTCGCTGGCACTGGGTTTCGACGCGGCCTGCTCCGCCGTGAGCCCGAGCACAGCTCGCCGGATGCCGCCGCGCTGCTCTTCGAGGAACGCGAGCAGGGCGCCGACCTCGTCGCCGGGGGTTTCGGAGGGGACGTGGGTGACCATGGGGGTGCCTTTCGCCGGGGGCGGTTCTGCCTGACATCTATGAAGGTAGGGGGGATGTAGGTCAGATCCCGGCCGCGATGGACGGCGAGTCAGCTCTCCCGGCGTCCGACGTGCTCGATATAGAGCGTCTCCGTCTCCACGTCGAGGCGATAGAGGACCCGCCACGAGCCGTGATGCAGACGGCGGTGATCGACTCCCCAGGCCCGCGAGCCCTCAGGACGGGGGTTCTCCACGAGCCGGTCCGTAGCCGACAGAAGGTCGTCCACGCCCCGCGGGTCGTCCTTCAGATGCCCCGTGGCCGCGTCCAGAGCGGCCGGTTCCCACAGGACCTGCCAGGTCACTCGGCCCGCCCGGCAGCCTGGAGCAGCGCGCGGCGCGCTTCGTCATGCGGGACCGGCTGTCCAGAACGACCGAGCGCGCGGTCCCTCTCCAGACGGGCGAGCGCCAGCGCGTCCTCCAGGTCCTCCAACTCGGCAGGCGAGACGAGGACTGCGGCCGGGACACCGCGATCGGTCAACGTGATGTGCTCGTGCTGGGCCGCGCGGCGGGCGAGTTCACCGAGTTTGCCTCTGGCTTCAGCGATGGGATATGTAGCAGACATATATCTACTGTACACCTGGATACATGTTCAGCAAGGGGAAGCGACGTGGTCGCGGCTCGGCAGGAGATGCGGACGGCCATGGCGTTGACGGGGGCCGGGCACCGGCGGCAGGTTGAACTTTGGCTCACACAGCGGGAGTTGGAGGGGAGTGAGCGGTCGATGCCGGTGCTTGTGTACGACGGGGACTGTGGGTTCTGTCAGGTTGCCGTCGATCGGATGCGGGGGCCGGCCTCGCCGGTGATCGAGGCTGTGCCCTGGCAGTTCCTGGACGCGGAGTTGACCGCGCCGCATCTTCAACGGCTCGACCGGGAGGTGTTGTTGATGCGCGGGGGTGTGGTTCTCGCCGGTGGGGCCGAGGCGTTGGGGAGGTACGTGGGGTCGTCGCCGTCGGCGGGGTGGCGGGTGGTGGGGGCCGTGGTGCGGTTGCCGGGGGTCCGGGGGTGTGCGCGGGTCGCGTACGGGTGGGTGGCGCGGAACCGGCGGCGGCTGCCCGGGGGGACGGGGGCTTGTGCGGTCAGGGGTGGAGGCGGGAAGTCCTGACGGCTTCGATGAAGGGGGTCCAGGCGGGGGCCGGGATGAGGAGGGTGGGGGCGTGGGGGGTTTTGGAGTCGCGGACCGGGACGGCGGTGGGGTGGCCGTCCAGCACTTCCAGACAGTTACCGGCGTCGGCGTTGCTGTACGACGACTTGCGCCAGGTGCGGTCAGCCATGGCGCTGGTCCTTCTTCACGGACGTGATGAAGGACGTCCATGCCGACGGCCCCACCAACAAGGCCGGACCCTCCAGCACCTTCGAGTCACGCACCGGGACACCGGGGGGCCGTCGAGGACTTCCAGGCAGGAACCGGCGTTGTTGTCGCTGTAGGTCGACTTACGCCAGGCGCGGTCAGTCATGGCTCGTGCGCTCCTTCACCGACGCGATGAACGATGTCCACGCCGACGGCCCCACCAACAGGGCCGGGCCTTCCAGCAGCTTCGAGTCGCGGACCGGGACACCGGAGGGGTGGCCGTCGAGGACTTCGAGACAGCTTCCACCGTGGTCGTCGCTGTACGAGGACTTGCGCCAGGTGTGGTCATTCACGGTGGTCGTACTCCCTTGCGGTAGCCCTCAGCAGGGCCAGTGACTCCTTCAGCGGCAACGCATCGCTCAGCGCGCGGTCGTAGCGATGTTGCCACTTCTGAACCACGGATGGGGAATCGTGCAACCTCCCGGCCACACCACCCTCGCTGTACGCGAGCGGCGGTTGGTCATCGAACCACATCAGCGTGAGCATGCTGCTCATCAGGGGGTGGTGCCCCGCACCGAACGGCAGCACGTGGGCCCGGATACGTCCCGCCTCGGTGAGATCCACAACGTTCATGATCTGCTCCGCCATGATGTCGCCGCTGGCCACGGGACGTCGCAACAGAGTCTCGTCGAGCAGCGCCCAGAACACCGGGGTCGTCGGGTTCTCGAAGACCTTCGCCCGTCCAAGGCGTGTGACAAGGAGCTTGTCACGCCTCTCTTCACTGAGCGGGGGGAAAGGCATTGCCGAGAACCGCCCGCGCATACCTCTCCGTCTACAACATCCCCGGAAAGTACGCCAGCCCGAACTCCCTGATCTGCACCGCCTGTTGCTCCAGCACCAACACCGCGCTGAAGTAGTCCGCGACCGCCTCCTCCTCTTCCCGCCCCGGCCGGAACAGGATCAACGCCCCCTGCATCTGAAGCGTCTTGTCCAAGCGCCGCGCGTCTTCCGCCGACGGGACCCTCCGGCCCGCCTCAATGTGCGCGATATGCGTCCGGCTCATGATCGCGTCGTCCGCCACCTGCTGCTGCGTCAGGCCCAGTTCCTCGCGGCGCTCCTTGATCCACTGGCCGTACGTCGTTGTATCCATGGATTCGCCCCCGAAGAAGAGCCCGTCCGCCGCCTCCTCCCCTGGGCCAACGACCTCAACCAGCCCTGCTACCTGATGACCACCGCCGATGGCGGCTACGTCTCCCGGCTCGCCGACCGTGTCGAGGCCGCCCAACTCGGCATGGCCGGCGACCTGTTGGAGCACGCGAAGGACCTGCTGGGCGACGAGAAGGTCACCGAGGACCAGTTGAGGTTCCTGATCGCGCGGATGGGCGAGTCGATGACCGACCTGTGCCGGATCGCCGTGAGCCGGGGCGAGCGGATCCCGGTGACGTACGAGGCCGACGGCGACAACTGAGCGCTCAGAAGGGGAACTTGCT
This sequence comes from Streptomyces niveiscabiei, assembly GCF_033794345.1. Classification (NCBI taxonomy): domain Bacteria; kingdom Bacillati; phylum Actinomycetota; class Actinomycetes; order Kitasatosporales; family Streptomycetaceae; genus Streptomyces; species Streptomyces niveiscabiei. The sequence goes on along the minus strand of NZ_JARAYJ010000062.1, from coordinate 24,068 downwards.
CCGGCCCCGCTGGACCGAGATCCACTTCAGGGTCGTGAAGGCGTCGAGGGTCGGTTCACCGTTCAGGCGGCCTATCCCCGAGTGCTTCTCGCCCCCGAACGGGATCAGGGGTTCGTCGTGGATCGTCCCGTCGTTGACGTGGAACATCCCCGTGTCGATCCGCTTCGCGAAGGTCACCCCGCGCTCGACGTCGGCCGTGTGGACGGCGCCGCTCAGCCCGTACGGGGAGTCGTTGACGATCCGGATCGCCTCCTCCTCCCCGTCGAAGGGGACGAGCAGGGCGACGGGGCCGAAGATCTCCTTGTGCAGCAGCGCCGAGTGGCTCGGGACGTCCGTCAACACCGACGGTTCCACCAGGTTGTTGGTGGTCTCGCCGCGGACGAGGACCGTGGCGCCCTCCGCCACCGCCTGGTCCACGGCCGCCGTGACCGCGTTCGCCTGAAGGGAGTTGATGACCGGACCGATGACGGTCTGGGGGTCACTGGGGTCGCCGGTCTTGAGCGTCTTGACCTTCGCGACGAACTTCTCCGTGAACTCGTCGGCGACGGACCGGTCGACGAGGACCCGGTTCGCGGCCATGCAGACCTGGCCCTGATCGACGTACCGGCTGAAGACGGCCGCGTCGACCGCGTAGTCGATATCCGCGTCGTCCAGCACGACGAGCGCGCTGTTGCCGCCCAACTCCAGTACCGTCCGCTTGAGTTGAGCCGCGCACACCGTCGCGATGTGCCGCCCGATCTTGTCGGACCCGGTGAAGGAGATGACCTTGGGGACGGGGTGCTCGATGAACGCGTCGCCTATCTCGGCTATGTCCGTCAGGACGACGTTCAGCAGGCCCGCCGGCAGCCCCGCGTCCTCGAAGAACTTGGCGATGAGCGTGCCGCCGACGATCGGCGTCTCCTGGTGGGGCTTCAGGACGACGGCGTTGCCCAGTGCCAGCGCCGAGGCGACCGGCTTGATCGACAGCAGGAAGGGGAAGTTGAAGGGGCTGATGACGCCGACGACCCCGACCGGCTCCCGGTAGAGGCGGTTCTCCTTGCCCTCGATGGGGGACGGGAGCAGCCGCCCTTCGAGCCGCAGCGTCAACTGTGCGGCTTCGCGCAGGAATTCCTTCGCGAGCCCGATCTCGAAGCGGGCCTTGAGGTGGGTGCCGCCGAGTTCGGAGACGATGAAGTCGGTGATCAACTGCTCGCGGTCCTCGACGAGTCGAAGGACACGCTCGAAGACGTCACGGCGGGCGTAGGGGTTGGTCGTGGCCCACTCCCGCTGCGCGCGCTGCGCGGCCCGGTACGCCTGGTCGACCTCGTCGATCGTCGCGATGGTGATCGACGCGAGCTTGACGCCGTCGTACGGATTGACGTCGATGATGTCCCAGGAACCGGTCCCGGCGCGCCACTCGCCGTCGATGAACTGCTGTGCCAGGTCGGTGAAGTCGGAGGACGACATGTGATCCCTCAATCCTTGCCGCCGAAGCAGTGGAGGCAGACCCCCGCGATCCGTCTCCCGAACAGCCGTTCAAGCTGATCACACGTCATCGTACTGACGAATACGGGCCGTTGGAGGGGCAGATGTTCAACAGGCAAGCAACCGTGCGGTGTTTATAGGGTTTTCCCTATCCCACGGAGGCTGCTGCCGGACGGTTCAACTGACAGGCGAGTTACGAGAGTTGCAGCAACCCGCGCAACAGGTCGCGGCTCTCCGCGGGCGACGGGCTGTCGTCCTGGAGTTCCCGCAGAACCTGCTCGTACTGCGCGACGTCCTCACGTTTGTCGAGATACAGCGCGCTGGTGAGCTGTTCGAGATAGACGACGTCGGAGAGGTCGGACTCGGGAAAGCTGAGGATGCTGAACGCGCCGGACTCGGCCCGGTGGCCGCCGAAGCTGAACGGCATCACCTGGAGGCGGACGTTGGGCCGCTCGGAGACGTCGATGAGGTGCTGGAGCTGGCCGCGCATCACCTCGCGGTCGCCGTAGGGGCGGCGCAGCCCGGCCTCGTCGAGGACGATGTGGACGTCGGGCGGGTTCTCGGAGACGAGGTACTTCTGCCGCTCCAGGCGCAGCGCGACCCGGCGGTCGATGTCGGCGGCGGAGGCGTTCTTCATGCCGCGCGCGACGACCGCGTGCGCGTACGCCTCGGTCTGGAGCAGGCCGGGCACGAACTGCACCTCGTACGACCGGATGAGGGAGGCGGCGCCTTCGAGGCCGACGTAGGTGGGGAACCAGGACGGCAGGACGTCGGAGTAGCTGTGCCACCATCCGGCCACATTGGCCTCCCGGGCGAGGCCGACGAGGGCCGCGCGCTCGGTGTCGTCCGTGATGCCGTACAGCGTCAGCAGGTCCTCGACGTCCCGCGTCTTGAAGCTCACCCGGCCCAGCTCCATCCGACTGATCTTGGACTCGGAGGCGCGGATCGAGTAACCCGCGGCCTCGCGTGTGATGCCGCGCGACTCACGCAGCCGCCTGAGTTGCGAGCCGAGCAGCATGCGTCGCACCACCGATCCGGGCTCTCCCGCGCTCACGTTCGCCAAGCCTCCCCAACCGTCTCCAGGGCCCGAAGTCTGCCACTAAAACACTCCGAGCAGTACTCACCTGATTACAGAGACGGAAAGAAGCCAAAGCTCACAGGTGGGGTTACCCCGGAGAAGGGGGGTGTGAAAGCAAGACGGGAGGGAGAGTCGTGCGAGAAGTTGGCGGAAAAAATGACCAACAACCCCCACGGGCGGCTCATTTCGGTCACGTGCACGTGCATCTGCCCTTGCATCCGCCGGTCGCATCCGAAACCATGGTCTCGCGCCACCGCTGCATCGCAACGACCGCGAATTCCCGGGAGTGCCTCGCATGGGGACGAATGGATCGACCATGCTCAAGCCATTACGGCAGGGCCTTCCGCCGCTGGATCCCGCGGCCGTGTCCAACGCCGCATCCTGCGCTCTGCCCGCCCGCCTCGAAGCGGTGCGCGAGGCACGGCAGTTCACCCGCCGCACCCTGGGGCAGTGGGACGTCGGCGACCGCTTCGACGACATCTGCCTCGTCGTCTCCGAACTGGTGACCAACGCGCTGCGGCACGGACTGCCGTCCACCCAGGCCGAGTCGAACGGCTCCGACGCCCATCAGCCGCCCGTGCGGCTGCACTTGATGCGGTGGACCGGGCGCCTCGTGTGCGCGGTGCGCGACCCGGGCCGCACCACGCCCGAGGCGCGCGAGACCGACGACTTCGCGGCGGAGTCGGGCCGCGGCCTCTTCCTCGTCGACTCCTTCGCCGACAGCTGGGGCTGGCACCCGCTGGCCGGCGCGCTCGGCGGCAAGGTCGTGTGGGCCCTCTTCGGGCTCGGCACCCCCGCCGAGTGACGTACGGACGTGTACGGCGCCGGGCGCGCGAGTTCTACGCGCGTCACCGGCGTGTCGTATACGGGAAGCGGCCGTCCGTCCCCCGGAACGGCCGCTCTCAGCCTGCGATCAGGTGGTCGAACTCGCCGTCCTTGACGCCGAGCAGCATCGCCTCTATCTCCGCGCGCGTGTAGACCAGCGCGGGTCCGTCCGGGAAGCGCGAGTTGCGCACCGCGACGTCGCCGCCGGGCAGGCGGGCGAACTCCACGCAGTTTCCCTGCGAGTTGCTGTGCCTGCTCTTCTGCCAGGCCACCCCGTGCAACTGCGTGGCCGTCATGCCGTTGTACACGTCGCGTCCCCCGTCAACGTCGTGGTCCACAGGTCGCTCCCTGGTGGTGCACTGGCTCTTGTGGCCATTGGTGCAGTGGTCAACTGTCCGGATCATAACTCCGTTCATGTGCAGATGCATGAGCAGATGCACGTGCACGCGGCGTGCCGTCGCGGTTACAGGTTTGACGCACGTTTTACCGAGCGCGTTCCCGAGCGCCTGGTCATCTATCAAGACGCGCGCCGGGGCCTCGGTGTTCCTGTCTTCAACCGATTGGTCCAGTCCGGTTGTTGGCCGGATCGCGCCCGTCCGGCGGACCGGAGGGCTCCGCTTGCGGCACCATACGGCGCCGGTGTGGGGGAACCGGGTGCGTCGAGGTGCGGGCGTGGTGGGGGTGTTGTGGGTGCGGACGCGGGCTACGGCCGTTGCCGGAGGCCCAAGTCCGACGGGTGGCCGAGGACTTGAGGGCCTCTCCGGCCGCGGGTGCCGGGGCCGTCGTAGCCGGAGATGACGCGAGGGGCGGGTGGCTTCACGGGACAACTCCCGTAAGCCACCCGCCCCTTCGGAGGGTTCGCCGTGAACTACTTCGACACGTACGGGAGGAGCGCCATCTCCCTCGCGTTCTTGATCGCGCGCGACACCTGGCGCTGCTGCTGGGCCGAGATCCTCGTGACCCGGCGGCTGCGGATCTTGCCCCGGTCCGAGATGAACTTCCGCAGCAGGTCGGTGTCCTTGTAGTCGATGTACGTGATCTTCGCCTGGTCCAGGGGGTTGGGACGCGGCTTCTGGGGCTTGCGGTCGAGCTTGCGGGGCGGCATCAGATCTCCAGGAGGGTGTCGAAGGCGGGCGGGAGGTTCTTCCACGCGGCGCGGCCCGCCGCGTACTCGGCGTCCGTCAACAGGCAGGACTCCAGGAGGTGTTCGAGGCCGTCGCGGTCCAGGCCGGGGGACGTGAACACCAAGTGCTGGCAGCAGTCGCCGTGTTCGGGGTGCCAGTCCAGGGCCGCGGCGGCTCGTCTCACCGGGGGGACCATCTCCCAGGCCGCGTCCGGGAGCGACGCGAGCCAGGGGCCTGCGGCCTCGACGCAGAGCGCTCCTCCCGCCGCGTCCCAGTGGAGGAGGGTGTCCGGCTTGTCCGCCAGCCAGAAGCGGCCCCGGCTGCGCGCTGCCGCGCAGGTCAGGTCTTCGAGGGCTTCGTAGAGGCGTTCCGGGTGGAAGGGGCGGGCGCAGTGCCAGACGAAGGTGGTGACGCCGTGGTTGTCGGCTTCCGAGGGGAGGAGGGCGCAGGCGGGGTGCTGGGCCGCGGCTGCGGCTTCCACGTCGAAGCCGGAGAGTGCGGCTACGGCAAGGGGGGTCTGAGGTTTGGTGCCGGGTGCGGCGCCGTCGTGGTTGCTCGCGCCCCGCGGCGGAGCCGCAGATTGATCCAGCCCCGCGCCCCTGAAAGCATCAGGCTGAGCGCCGTCAGTCCGTGCAGGTGCATCTGCCTGCGCATCCGCAAGGAACCTTGCCCAGTCCTCGTCGCTCACGCCCGCCAGGTCCCCTATGTGGTGGCCGCCCGACACGGGGACCTGGCGGGCTGTCGGGTGGAGCTGGGTCAGCAGCTCGCGGTCCTCGTCGTCCGCCTCGGGGGAGTCGACGATCGCCAGGACCGGGGCGTACTCCAGCTGGCGGGCGAACGTGTCGGCGACCGTGCGCTGGTCCGTGGGGGCCGCGGCGAGGCCGCACTCCGCCAGGTCGTCGCCGTTGCCGAGGTAGGGGAGGAGGAGGGCGGGGTCGATCGCCGTGATGACCGACGTGACCGTCAGGCCCGCCGCGGCCACCACCTCCGCCATCGCCTTCGGTTCCACCGAGTCCCAGAGTTCGACGATCGCCAGGGCCGTCGTACCCGCGTCCGCGAGCCGGCGGAGTTCCGGGACCAGGTCCTCGCGCAGCGCGCAGCAGGCGCAGTCGTTGGAGAGGGGGGCCTCGCCCGCCGAGACGAGGCCCGTCTCGTCGTGGATCGTGCGGACGACCGTGCCCGCCGTCGCCGTGGCGAGGTCGTGGTGCAGGACCACGCTCCCCGGTACGTCCCTCAGGAGCTGGGCGACCGTCGCCTTGCGGGCCTCCACGTGAAGCCCGCCGACGATCGCCACGGACAGCGTCACGCGCCGGCCCGCTTTCCGTAGCGCTTCTCGAAGCGTTCGACGCGGCCGGCCGTGTCCAGGACGCGGGCCGTACCCGTGTAGAAGGGGTGGCTGACGTTCGAGATCTCGACGTCGACGACCGGGTAGGTCTCGCCGTCCTCCCACTCGATCGTCTTCTCGCTCGTCATCGTCGAGCGGGTCAGGAAGGCGTAGTTCGCGGCACGGTCACGGAAGACGACGGGCCCGTACGCCGGGTGGATCCCCTCACGCATGTCTCTAGCGCTCCTCTCGGAAATCGACGTGGCGGCCGACGACCGGGTCGTACTTGCGCAGGGTCATGCGGTCCGGGTCGTTGCGGCGGTTCTTGCGGGTCACGTAGGTGTAGCCGGTCCCCGCCGTGGAGCGGAGCTTGATGACCGGGCGGAGTTCGTTGCGTGCCATGCTGGTATCTTACTGAAAATGAATTCCATTAGCGACAGGCGATCGAGAGAGGTAGGTCACTCATGTCGGCGCATTGCATGCTGACCGGGGCGCAGCCGGGGTTCGGGAACCGCATCTCGCACTCCCACCGGCGCACTTCGCGGCGGTTCGACCCCAACATCCAGTCGAAGCGGTACTGGCTGCCGAGCGAAGGCCGGTACGTACGGCTCCGGTTGAGCACGAAGGGGATCAAGACGGTCGACACCATCGGCGTCGAGGCAGCGGTCGCCCGGATCCGGGCTCGGGGGGTGCGGGTCTGATGGCGAAGAAGAGCAAGATCGCGGCAAATCAGCGGCGCCAGGAGGTAGTTGCCCGGTACGCCGAGCGGCGGGCCGAGCTGAAGGAGATCATCCGGCGGCCGTCGTCCTCCGAGGAGGAACGGGACGCCGCGCGGCGGGAGCTGGAGCGGCAGCCCCGGGACGCGAGTGCGACCCGGGTGCGCAACCGGGACCAGGTGGACGGGCGGCCCCGTGGGTACTTCCGGGCGTTCGGGCTGTCCCGGGTGAGCCTGCGGGAGCAGGCGCACGCCGGGTACTTGCCGGGGGTCCGGAAGAGTTCCTGGTAGGCGCGGCACCCCTGAAGCCCGCGGTCGGTGCCAAGTCCCCTGCCCGGCGCGGCTGGTAGCTTGCCGTCGTTCTCGGCTTCTAGCGCTTGGAGTGTGCGGTGGCTTCAGTGGGCTTGCGTGGCGCGGGTGTGGTGGTGGGGGCCGTCCTCCTGGCCGGGTGCGGCGGCGGTGGCGGGGATTCCTCGTCGCCCTCGCCCGAGCCGTCGACGGCTTCCGCCACCGCCTCCCCCTCCCCGTCCACGTCGGCCACCCCCCTCGCCGGCAGCTGGCTCGGCACCGCCGGCGGGCAGGCCGTCGTCCTCATGGTCGAGGGCGGCAAGGCGTCGCTGTACGCCACCGGCGGCACCGTCTGCAACGGGACCGCCGGGGAAGAGGCCGGGACGCGGATGATCCACCTGACCTGCCCGACCGGGAAGAAGGACCGTACGACCGGGACGGTCGACTCCGTGGATGCGGAGAAACTGGTCGTGACCTGGACGGGGAGTGTGGGGAAGGAGACGTACACCAAGGCGGACGGCAGTGTGCTGCCGTCGGGTGTGCCGACCGGGGGTCTGGGGTAGGGGATGATCCCCCTGAGCAACGTCACTCGTTCCTAGGGATCATGTTCATGCGCGCCGTTCCGCTCCGCCTCAGCGTCGCCGCCTTCTCCGCGGCCCTCCTGCTCTCCGCGTGTTCCGGGGGCGGTGACGACGACAAGAACGCCGACTCCGGTACGACGCCGTCGGCGTCCGCGCCCGCCGCCGGCGGCTCCACCTGCGCCGTCGACAAGCTGGACACCCAGGCAGGCGCCGTCAACGCGGCTCCCGGCGTCGGGGACAGCGGCAACGTCACGTTCACGATCACCAACACCGGCGACGAGTGCGCGCTGGCCGGCTTCCCCAAGCTCCAGCTGAAGGCGGACGGCACCGCCGTCTCCGTACCCCAGGACCCGGCGGCGGTCGCCCAGACGGTGACCCTCCCGGCCCAGGGCACCGCCTCCTTCACGATCACCTACACGCGCGGGGACGGCGACAAGGCCATCGCGGCGAAGAAGCTGGAGTTCGGCCTCGCGGAGGGGTCGGGCAAGGAGTTCGACTGGTCGTACGGGGCTGTCGTCCTGAAGGACACGAAGACCCCGGACGCGACGGTGAGCGGCTTCCAGCAGGCCGGGGACTGAGGCTCAGGACTCCGGCAGGCGGGGGCGGTTCCCCACGGTCGCCCGGTCCGCCGCCTCCGCCCCCTCCACCCAGCCCGCCTCGTCCGTGATCCCCCGCAGGCGGGTGCTGACCGTGTGCGGGAACAGGGCGTCCGTCGCGTCGACGACGGCTACGTCGCGGGTCGCGAGGACCGGGAGGAGGCCGGCCGGGATCTGGGTGCGGGTCGCCTCCGCGAGGCGGGTGCCCATGCGGTGGGCGTAGGCGGCGAGGAAGGACTGGCGGAACGTTTTCGTGCGCTTGCGGCCGGACGCCCGCTGGGCCGCCTCCGCGCGGGTCATCGCCGTCTGCGCCTGGACGAGCAGCGAGGTGTAGAGCAGCTCGACGGCCTCCAGATCGGCCTCGAAGCCGACGACCGTGGAGAAGCAGAAACCTTCGTTCCACACCGACCGGCAGTGGTTCGCCTCCGCGACCGCGTCCAGCAGGATCGCCTTCGCCTGCTCGTACGGGGGCTCCACGCCGATCCGGCAGGCCCCGGGCGCGTCCGGCGCGGGCGCCGCCGCGTCCACCAGCGCCTCGTCCACGCTGTGCCGCGCCATCAGCTCCTGCGCCTTCGCGGTGAGCGCCTCCGCCTCCTGCGGGTACGTCGTCGCCTCGGCCTTCGCGAGGAGCGCGCGAATCCGGGTGAGCGTACGGTCCGCGCCCGCGCGCGTGGGCCTGCGCGGCTCGTCGAGGGGTTCCAGCGTCGGGAGGCGCAGGAGGTTGCGGTACAGCTCCAGGAGTGCCGTGGCCTGCGTGAACCGGTCCGTCCGGGGCGCCGGCTCCGCCGGGAGCGCGGCCAGCTGCGCCTTCCAGCGCGGGCCCCGCGCCCGGTCGTTCCCCGCCTGCGCGCGGATCAGCGCGGCCAGGTGGCGGACGTGTACGTCATCCAGGTCGCGGCGGGTGAGCCGGACGAGGTCGGCGGGCTGCCAGCCCCTCGTCCAGGCCGTCGCGATCAGCTCCTCGCCCTTGGCCCTGAGGCCGGGGTCGGTGGCGGGGTCGGCGGCGAGGAGGGAGGCGGCGGCGTCGAGGGTGGCGTCCGTGGTGTCGTACAGGGCCGTCTTGAGGGCTTCGGCGAGGGTGGGGTGGGGCTGGCTCACCCGGTGATGGTGTCACGGGGTGGTTTTTCGCGGGCACGCGCGCGGGGAGCGCGTTTTCGGCGTTCCCCGGCCCGCGCGCGTAGTGGCTCATTAATGTCAACCCGGGGTTGACGCCGTCCGACTGTCAACCTACGGTTGACACATGTCGGAGCCCGAGCACATCACGTCATCCGTCCGTCTCGACGACCTCATCGACGCCATCAAGAAGGTCCACCCCGAACCCCTCGACCAGCTCCAGGACGCGGTCCTCGCCGGCGAGCACCTCGGGGACGTCGCCGACCACCTCATCGGCCACTTCGTCGACCAGGCACGCCGCTCCGGCGCGTCCTGGACCGACATCGGCCGCAGCATGGGCGTCACCCGCCAGGCCGCCCAGAAACGCTTCGTCCCCAAGGACTCCGAGGGCGCGGACATCGACTTCGCCCGCTTCACCCCCCGCGCGCGGGGCGTCCTCGTCGCGGCGGACACGGAGGCGAAGAACGCGGGCTCGATGGAGACGCTCCCCGCGCACCTCGTCCTCGGCCTGCTCGCCGAGCCGGAGGCGATCGCCGCGAAGGCGCTGGCCGCGCAGGGCGCGTCCCTGGAGGCCGTCCGCGAGGCCGCCGCCGCGACGCTCCCGGCGTCCGCCGAGGCCCCCGCCCTCATGCCGTACAGCGCGGCCGGCAAGAAGGTCCTCGAACTCACCTTCCGCGAGGCCCTCCGGCTGGGCCACAACTACATCGGCACGGAACACATCCTGCTGGCGCTGCTCGAACACGAGAACGGCGAGGGCCCGCTGAGCGGGCTGGGCGTCACGAAGGCGAGGGCGGAGGAGTTCGTCGCGGAAGCGCTGGCGGCGGTGACGGTGGCGGGCCGGAAGAAAGGGTGACCGCGGACAGGGCGGCCCGGTCCGGAACGGGTCGCCCAGCACCTCTTTTCCTCCCGCTATCGGCCGTTTCGCGGCGTTGTCAGTGCCGCCTGCGACACTCGGCACATGAGTGATCGCTGGGTTCTGGTGCCGGGCGAGGGAGGTGGCGTGGAGGTCGCCCCCCTCGGGGACGACGGCGTGCTGACGGGGGGCGTCGTGCGGGAGGCGAGTGCGGGGGAGGCCGTGCGCAAGCGGGGGGACGTGGGGCGGTGGGTGTGGCGGAGCAGCGCGGAGGTGTACGCCGGGATGGTCGCAGCGGGCGCCCGCGTGGAGCGGTGTTACGACGTGGAGGTCGCCGAGAACCTCCTGCTGGGGCACGAGGGCAGGTTCGGCGCGCCGAAGTCGGCATGGGCCGCGCTCGCGCGGTTGCGCGGGACCGCCGTACCCGCCGACCCGCCCCTGCGGGCCGTCGAGCCGGGCGGCCAGCCGTCCCTGTTCGAGCCCGGCGAGGCCCGCGCGCGGCTCTCGGTCGGGGAGCTCGTGGAGGTGTACCGGGACCAGCTGCGCCGCCACGACCTGGCGGAGCACCCCGCGCGCATGCGCCTGCTGACGGCGGCGGAGTCGGCGGGGACCCTCGTCGCGACCGAGATGAACGCGGCGGGACTGCCCTGGCGGGCGGACGTCCACCGCCGGGTCCTGGGCGAACTGCTGGGCGAGCGGTACGCGGGCGGCGGCGAGCCCCGCCGCCTCGCCGAGCTCGCGGAACAGGTCTCGGCCGCGTTCGGCAGGCGCGTACGGCCCGACCTCCCGGCCGACGTCGTCAAGGCGTTCGCGCAGGCCGGGATCAAGGTGAAGTCGACCCGCCGGTGGGAGATCGAGACCGTCGACCACCCGGCCGTGGCCCCGCTGATCGAGTACAAGAAGCTGTACCGCATCTGGGTGGCGCACGGCTGGAGCTGGCTCCAGGACTGGGTCCGCGACGGCCGCTTCCGCCCGGAGTTCCTCGCGGGCGGCACGGTCACGGGACGGTGGGTGACCAACGGCGGGGGCGCGCTCCAGATCCCCAAGGTGATCCGGCGCGCGGTCGTCGCGGACCCCGGCTGGCGGCTCGTCGTCGCGGACGCGGACCAGATGGAGCCCAGGGTCCTCGCCGCGATCTCCCGCGACCCCGGGCTGATGGAGGTCGCCGGCCGGGAGAGCGACCTGTACCAGGAGGTGTCCGACCGCGCCTTCTCCGGAGACCGCGACCAGGCCAAACTCGCCGTCCTCGGCGCGGTGTACGGCCAGACCTCCGGCGACGGCCTCAAGAACCTCGCGGCCCTGCGCCGCCGCTTCCCGCGCGCGGTGGAGTACGTCGACGAGGCGGCCCGCGCGGGTGAGGAGGGGCGGCTGGTGCGCACGTGGCTGGGCCGCACGTGCCCGCCGGCCGCCGCCGGGGAGGAGACGGACGACGAGGCGGGCATCCCCGTCGAGGAGTCCCCCTCGGCCTGGGTGCCGGGCTACGCCTCGACCGACGCCCGCGCGCGGGGCCGCTTCACCCGCAACTTCGTCGTCCAGGGCAGCGCCGCGGACTGGGCCCTCCTGATGCTGGCCGCCCTCCGGCAGGCGTGCGCGGAGATGGCGGCGGAACTCGTCTTCTTCCAGCACGACGAGGTGATCGTGCACTGTCCCGAGGGCGAGGCGGAGAGGGTGGTGGCGGCGATCCGGGAGGCGTCGGCACTGGCGGCGCGGCTGACGTTCGGGGAGACGCCGGTGCGGTTTCCGTTCAGTACGGCGGTGGTGGAGTGTTATGCGGACGCGAAGTGAGGGGGCAGCGTGGGGGCGGAGCCGCGGGTGGACGGACGCCGGACGACCCGGCTCGGCGAACGGCAGTCGCGGGGCGGGGGCGCGGATGATCGCGGGCCGGATGGCTGGGGTTCGCGGGGTCGGGGCGCGGGCAGCCCGAACGCGGATGCCGTGGGCTCATGCGGCCGACGCTCAGCGGCCGGGCGGTCAGCCGAGCGGGGCTCAGCATGGCTGGGGTTTCCGGGGCGGGGGCGCGGACAGCCCGAACGTACATGCCGTGGGCCCACGCGACCCGCGCTCAGCGGCCGGGCGGTCAGCTGACCCGCGTTCAGATGACGGGGGAGCTCGCCTGCCCCGCGTTCAGCCTGCCTGCGCTCGCCCGACCGGCGTTCAGCCGACCCGTGCCCACCCGACCGGGGCTCACCCGCCCCGCGTTCAGCCGGCCCGCGTTCAGATGATCGGCGGGCGGCCCAGCCGGGTCAGTTTCCACACCGTCCGCCAGCTCATCGCCCTGCGCGGTCCCGGCGACTGGCGGATGCCCTCCGCGAAGCCCGCGAACCATGCGCGCAGGCCCGCGAGGGAGCGGGTGCGCAGGAGGGTGACCGCGAGCCAGATGCCGAGGTGGACGGGGATCAGTGGGAGGGGGAGGTTGCGGCGGACCAGCCAGACGCGGTTGCGGGCGGTGACCCGGTAGTAGATCGCGTGCCGCGCGGGGGACGTCTTGGGGTGCTGGAGGAGCAGCTCGGGGGCGTACAGGATCTTCCAGCCCGCGTCGGTCGCCCGCCACGCCAGGTCCGTCTCCTCGTGCGCGAAGAAGAACTCGGCGGGCCAGTCGCCGGTCTGCGCGAGCATCCGCATGCTGAGGGCGTGCCCGCCGCCGAGGAACCCGGTGACGTACCCGCCGTCCATGGGGTCCGTCTTCCCGGGGCGCGGGACGTGCCGGCGGGCCGTCTCCCCGTGCTCGTCCGCGATGCGGAAGCCGACGATGCCGAGCTCGTCGTCCGCCGCGAACAGGTCCCGTACGCCGCGCAGGGTGTCGGGGTCGGGCAGCAGGCCGTCGTCGTCGAGGTCCACGACGACATCGACGTCGCCGAACTCCCGCAGCTTCGCCAGCGCCTCGTTGCGGCCACCCGGACAGCCCAGGTTCTCGTCCAGTTCGATCAGCGTGACCTCACCCGGAAGAGCGAGCCGGTCCGTGAACTCCGGCAGCCGGCAGCCGTTCCCCACGATCACGATCCTCGCGGGCGCCAGGCTCTGCTTCGCCACGGACTCCAACAGGGCGTCGACCTCGTCCGGCCGGTTCCCCATCGTCACCACGGCAACCGCGATCCTCGGCTCCACCACGGCTGCACTCCCCTGCGTCAACGTCCCTGTTCCCGGCCGGTCGAGCACCCGATCTCACCATCGGCGCCCACCGTTCACCAAGATGTTGCCTCAAGGGCCCGCGTTGTCGGACGAGCGGCTTGCTTTACCTCCTTTTTGCACGGGTTTGGATCGGGGGCGGATTCAGACACACACCGGCAAGCGGCCGAGGAGGAACACCGACGCCCACGCGCACGATCGGGGGCCGCGACGCGGGCAGCGAGCCCCCTGCCCGCACGGCCCGACCGACCGCACCGACCAGCCACCCAGGCCGGACAGCCGGCCACGCCGCACAGCCAACCGCGCCGCACAGCCGACCACGCCGATGCGGGCCCCAGACACGCAGCCGCGCCCCTCAGCACCGCCCCGACCGCTTGCGAGCCCGCAGCCCCGCAGCCCCGCAGCCCCGCAGCCCCGCAGCTGCAAACGTGCCCCTCCCCTCCCCTCCTCACCCCGCCCCTCACCCCGTACCCCCCGAAGCCTCCCGAGCCGCCCCGATGAACGTCGTCTTCGCCGCCTCCAGCTCGTCCGGCGAAGCGTGCCCGCGTAAGGACCCGGCGATCGTCCGGGCGGCCTCCGCGACCGGTGGCGGGCCCTCCAGGAGGGTCAGGCCGAGGGCGCGTTGGAACTGGGCCTCGTCCTCGGGGCCGCCGCGGCCGGTCCGCTCCGTGAGGATCCTCGCCTCCGCCGCCGCGAGGAACTCCGCGTAGACGCGGCGGCGTTCGGCGCGGGCGCGCTGTTCGGCGTCCGCGCGGATCGTGATCCGTACGGATTCCAGGAGCGCGTCGGCCTGCCAGTCCCCCGCGTGCCGCGCCGCCTCGGCCTGCCGGATGCCGGCGCCGCGGGCGTACCAACCGGTGACGATGCTGCCCGCGACCGCGGAACCCGCGGCTATCAGGGCGACTCCCCATTCGCTCATGCGGTCATCTTTCCCGATCTCCGGTACGGGGGTGAGGGTTACGATCGACTCATGCCACCGTCCCCGGAGGACCCCCCGTCCCCCACCCCACCTGCGAAAACGCCATACGCGCCTCGGGTGGAGACGGGCGCCGGGCGGCCGGCATGACGAGGGTGCTGTTCGCGGCCCGCTCCGCGGTCGCCCTGTACCGGCTCCTGGACGTCGTCCCGGTGTTCGCCGGCGACCCGAGGATCACGCGCTGCTTCACCCTCGTCCCCGGCTCGGACTTCGGCGTGGACGCGCTGGCCGTGGTCGACGCCCTGGGCGGCCGGATCGTCCCGTGGGAGCAGGCCCGCGAGGAGGTGTACGACCTTGTCGTCAGCGCCAGCCCGAAGGGCGAGCTGGCCCAACTGGCCGGTACACACGTGCTGTTGCCGCACGGCGCGGGGTTCAGCAAGACGATCCGCGCGGAGGGCTCGGCGGACTCGGCGTCGGGACTCGACCCGGTCTACCTGAGCCGCGCCCCGATCGCCCTGCACGCCATGGCCCACCCGGGCCAGGTCGCCCGCCTCGCCTCGGCCGACCCGCACGCGGCCACCCGGGCCGGCGTCGTAGGAGACCCCACTCTCGAACGCCTCCTGGACTCCCGCACCCTCCGCGACCGCTACCGCGCGGCGCTCGGCACCGGCTCCCGCACCCTCCTCGCCCTGACCTCGACCTGGGGCCCGGAGTCCCTGCTGGCCCGCCACCCGGACCTCCCCGCCGAACTGGCCGCGCAACTCCCGTACGACGAGTACCAGTTGGCGCTGATCGTGCACCCCAACGAACACAGCCGGCTCGGCGCCCACGACCTCACCGAACGCCTCTCCCCCGCCCTCGACGCGGGCCTGGTCCTCGCCGCGCCCCGCGAGGAGTGGGCGTCGACGCTGGTCGCCGCCGACGCGCTGGTGACCGACCACGGCTCGACGGCCCTGTACTTCGCGGCGCTCGGCGACCGCCCGGTCCTCGCCGCGACGGACGGCGGCCCGGAGCTGATCCCGGGCAGCCCCATGGACGTACTCCTGCGCGCGGTACCGGAGTTGGGCCGTACGACGGCGCTCCCGGAAGCCCTCCGCGCCTACCGCCCCGGCGCCACCGGCCCCGCGACGGACGCCGCGTTCGCCCACCGGGGCCACGCCCTGGACCGCCTGCGCGCCGAGCTGTACGACCTCCTCGGCCTCACCCCGCCCCCCGCACCACCGCCGGTCCGTCTCCTCCCCGGCCCCACCCCGCCCCGCCGGCTCCCCACCGCCTTCGACACCCACGCCGGCCTCACCCCCACCGGCGTACGCATCGCCCGCCACCCCGTCGGCCTCGGCCCGCCCGGCCACCACCTCGCGGCGGAACACGGCACGTCGAGCGTGCAACTCACCCGCTCCGCAGGCGTGTTGTACCGCCGCCCCCTCCCCGGCGCCCCGACCTGGACGTCCGACGGCTGGACCCGCCACGCCCTCGACGAGTACCCCGGCTGCCGCACCGCCGGAGTCGTCCACCCCTCCGGCGAGGGCCTGTTGAGGTTCCGGGGCCGTGAACTCCCGTACGCGGTACGGATCGAGCCGCACACCGAGGCCCCCGGCCGGCTCACGTCCGTCGACCCGGCGGTCGCGGTGTCGGCGGCGCACGTGTGGTCGGACGGCTGGGCCGGAGAACCGGCGCGGTTCACCTGCCTGGTCGGGGAACGGGAGTTCGCGGTACGGATACGGCGGGCGACGGAGGCCGAAGCGGCAACGCCCGTATAGCCGGGGCCACTTCGGCCGTACAGCCGGGGGCACTTCGGTCATACAGCCGGGGGCACTTCAGCCGATCCCGTTCTTCCGCCTGATCCTCGCCACGGCCTCCCGATGCCCGGCCGCCTCGGCCTCCCGCCCGGCCGCCTCCTCCAGCTCCGCCAACGCCCCGTGCACGCGCGCCTGTTCGGACTGAGACCGGCGCCGAAGGGCCCGCGCCAACGCCCCCTCGTACAACTCCCGCGCCTCGTCCACCTCCCCGAGCCGCAGCACGACTCCCCCCAGGGCGAAGGAGATCCGCGCCCCGATCCGCTCCCGCCCCTGCTCGGCCGCCGCCGCGCGAGCCTCGTCCAGCAGCCCCCGGGCGACCTCCAACTCGCCCAGCCGCGCCCGCGCTTCACCGATCCGGTAGGTCTGGAGCAGCACACCGTAGGGATTGGGCAGAGCCTCGTGGATCGCGAGCGACTTCTCGAACTCCCGTACCGCGGCGCCCCATTCACCCCGCACCCCCAGCAGCATCCCCCTGAACTCCGCGACGGAGCCCCGGAGTCTGCCGTGTCCGTCCCCCTCGCCCAGCAGCCCCGCCGCCGCCTCGGCCGCGTCCAGCTCCCGCCCGGCCTCCTCCAGACGCCCCGACTCCCAGAGCGGGCGCGCGAGTTGGAGCCGCGTGCGGACGATCCAGTCGGCCCGCGCCCCGTGCCGTACGGCGGAGTCGACGGCGAGCCGGAACACCTCGACGACGTCGGACTGGTGGGGATGGTCGAGCGCGTACGTCCACACGGGCTCGGCGAGCGCGACCGCCTCGGCGTCCAACTCCCTTGCGTGGGCGAGCCGCAGACACGCGAAGAGGGCGTGCCGCTCGTCGTACAGCCAGTCCGCGTCGACCTCGGCGTCCGGCGTGTCCGGCAGCGCCGCGAAGGTGTCGCCGACTCTCAACCGGGGCCCGGCGACGAGGAGATCGGCCCGCTGGGCCTGCCGTACGTACCAGCGCAGGACGCGCACCCGGGCGGCGTCGGCCTCGTCGCCGTCCGCGCGGCCCCGGCGCAGCGCGTGCGCGTGCAGCGGCCCGGGGAACCGCAGGCGGGCGCCCGCGCCGAGGTCCAGCAGGCCCGCCCGGTGGAGTTCCTCCAGCGCGGCGTGGCAGGCGTCCTCGCCGAGGCCGAGCAGCGCGGTCGCGGAGGCCGGCGTGAAGGTGGGGCCGGGGTGGTGGGGCAGCAGGCGGTAGAGGAGGGACGCGGCGCGCGAGAGCCCGCCGTACGCCGTGTCCCAGACGCGCTCGACGCCGGGTACGCCCTTCTCGTCCCACTCGCCGCGCAGTTCGGGGACCAGGCGGGCGAGCGGGCGCAGCCGGTGCGCGCGGATCCAGCGGCCCGCGACGTGCAGCGCGGTGGGCAGGCCGTCGCAGAGGTGGACGAGGGCCCGTACGGACTCGGGGTCCTCGGCCAACCTCGGGTCTCTGGCGACGAGTTCGAGCAGCTCCGTCGCCGCGCTGTCGTCCAGCGGGGGCAGCGCGAGGTCGAGGGCGGCGCCGTCCTCCAGGCCGTACAGCGGGCCGGGGCTCGCGACGAGGACCGCGCTCGCGCCGGACGCGGGGAGAAGGGGGACGACCTCCGAGGCGTACCGGGCGTTGTCGAGGAGCAGCACGAACCTCTTGTCCGCCGTGAGGTTCCAGTACTGGCGGCAGCGCGCCTTGAACTGCGGTTCCACCAGGGCGGGTTCGACGCCGAACGAGCGCAGCAGCTGGGCGAGGACGTCACCGGGGTCGAGGGTGCCGCCCACGCGGTGGTCGTCGAGGTCGACGGCCAGGACGCCGTCCGGATACCGGTCCAGCACGGTCCGCGCGACCAGCCGCGCCAGCTCGGTCTTCCCCAGCCCCGCCGGCCCGCTGAACGCCACCACCAGCGGCCGACCGCTCCCCCGCCACTCCTCAACCGCCCTCGCCACACGCTCCCGTTCCCGATACCGGTTCACGAAGTGCACGGGCTCCGGCGGAAGTTCGACCCTCATACGACGCCTCTCGGTTCCTGTCGGGTGGGGTCCATTGTCGCGTGCCGGGTGGGGACGCGCGCGGTGATCTCCGCAGCCTCCGGGCTTCGCCGGTGCCCTCCGGGGGCGCGGGCGTCAGCCGGCCAGCCTGTTGAACTTGCGGATCTGCTGGTCGAAGACGCGCGCCGGGGCCGCGCGCCGCAGCAGGCTGAGGCGGCGGGCGAACGGTCCGGCGGTGGTGCGCAGCCGCGGCCTGCGGGTGGTGGCCGCCGTGACGACGGCCCGGGCGACCACGGCGGGGGCGTCACCGCCGTTGACCGCCTCGGCGACCGCCCGGTCGACGGTGCGCCGCTGCCGCTCGTAGACGGGCAGCGGGGTGTCGGGCTGCACGAGGTTGCCCTCGAACGCGGTGCTGGTCCCGCCGGGCTCGACGAGCAGGACCCGTACGCCATGCTCGCGGACCTCGTGGTCCACGGACTCGGAGTACCCCTCGACCGCGTGCTTGGACGCGATGTAGGCGGCCATGTACGGCTGGGGCATGAACCCGTAGATCGACGACAGGTTGACGATGCGGCCACGTCCCTGGGCGCGCATGTGCGGCAGGACGGCCTTCGTCATGCGGACGACGCCGAGGACGTTGACGTCGAGGACGTGCCGGTGCTGCGCAAGCGAACTCTCCTCGGTGGCGCCCGAGGAGCCGATGCCGGCGTTGTTGACGAGGACGTCGATGCGGCCGAACCGGTCGATGACCTGCCGGACCAGCTCGGTGACCGAGTCGTCGCTGCTCACGTCGAGGTCGAGGAAGGTCACGCCGGCGCGGGGGGCGACCTTCGCGGCGTTCCGGCTGGTTCCGATCACCTCGAACCCCGCTTCGACGAAGGCGAGGGCGGTGGCTTCTCCGATGCCGGAGGACGCGCCTGTCACGAGCGCTACGGGTCGTTTCGTGGCCATCACGGGCTCCTGGGGGGGTTGGGGCATGTCCGCAGCGATGCGCGTCTCTCTCCGACACTCCATCGATAGCTGCACCTAAAGAGTAACTGTTATCGAGTTATCTGCAACTCTCATGTCGCAGTTTATGGAAGAGGTGCAGCTCGGGAGTATCTTCTTCAGGGAAGCGGGCGTCGATGAAGCGGGCGTCGATGACAGGAAGGGAGACGCCATGGGGCGAGCTCTGCGGGCCGATGCCGAACGCAGCGTGCGCGCGATCCTGGAGGCGGCCGAGAGGGTGCTCGCCGAGGACCCCGGCGCGACGATGGAACAGATCGCCGAGGCCGCGGGCCTGGCCAGGACGACGGTGCACCGCCGCTTCGCCAACCGCCAGGCCCTCGTCGAGGCGCTGGCCGCGTCCGCGAAGCAGCAGCTCAGCGACGCCATCGACGACGCCCGCCTGGACACCGCCCCGCCCCTGGTCGCCCTGCACCGCGCGACCGCGAACACCCTCCGCGTCAAAGGCGCCTGGCGGTTCACCCTCGGCAACCCCCTGGCCCAGAACGGCATCGCCGAGGACGTCTGGGCCGACGTCAACGCCCGCTCCCTCGCCTTCCTCGCCCGCGCCCGGCGAGAGGGCCTCCTGGCCCCCGAGGCCGACCTGGAGTGGACCCGCCGCGTCTACTACGCCCTCATCGGCGAGGCCCTGCACGGCCCTGGTGCGGCACAGGACCCGGACGCCGGGAACCCGGACGCCCTGGCCACGCGCATTGTCGAGACACTGCTGCGCGGGGTGGGGCGGCGCGACTGAGCGGCCTTCGGGGCCAGGGGGGCGTGACGCCCGGCGCCCTCAGCGTCTGCCGGCCGTGACCGTGGTCGTGGCCTGCGCGGGTTCGGCGCGGGCGTCGCCGCCGAAGACCGCGGTGGACGTCGTGCTCCTGGCACAGGCGAGGACGAGCTTGCCGTCGCGGCAGCCCGCACCAACTTCCTCGCGCCGCCCGCCGGTTGCTCGCAGATGGAGCCCTCGCGCTCCTTCCAGCTCCTGCCGAACCTGGCGGTCAGGGTGACGCTCTTCCCCGCCGTCACGGCCCTGCCGCTGCCGGCCAGGGCCGGCGTCGTCCGGTTGCACGGGACGGCGACCGTGGCGCTGGGGCGTCACCGGGATAGCGGAGGGCGTACGTGACCTTGCCGCCGGCCGCCGGGCTGTCCTCGATCGCGAACCGGCGGTCCCGCGACAGCCACACCGTACGGGCGCCGAGCGGCTTGCCCTCGGGCGAGGCGAGGTCGGTCCACGTCACCTCGGCCGGCAGCGAGCCGGGAAGGTCGGGCAGGACGAGGCCGAACGTACCGGTCAGCGTCAGCCTCCCGTCCGGCGGGGCCTTCACGGGCGCGCTGACGCTCCGCCTGGTCGCCGCACGGTGTTGCAGACGCCGGTGCTCACGAACCGCGTCGCCCGGGTGTCCCCCGGCCGGTACACATAGGTGCCCACACCCCCGCCGTACCGCCGCGCACACGACACCCTCGGGCTCGCCCTGGATCCCCAGGGCCCTGACGCTCGTACCACCGGAGGGGTCGGGGCGGAAGGCCGTCACGAAGCCGTCGACGCCGTCCGCTGTGGCAATCTCGTTCCCGTCCGGCGAGACGGCGAGATCCTCCTTGCCGCCGAGGCTCTCGGGCATGACCTCCTCGCGGTAGGCACGCTTCCGCGCCGTACCGGAGGAGACGTCGCACACCGCGAGTCCCTCCGGGGAGCGGCCCTTGTCCCCCACAACGAAGACTCCCCCGTCACCGCCGGGTGCAGTGCCGACGCCCAGGACACCCCGCCCGACTGATCCAGCGCGACATAGAGCGTGACGGAGTCCTCCCTCAGCACCATCCCCATGCCGCCGGTCTCACCGGTGAACACCGTCCACCACCATCTCGCCCCGCGGCCAGTCCGCCGACACAGGCAGCACCCCAGCAGCACGGCGACCACCAATGCCGCCGTGACGGCGGTTCGAGAGGTGGCCCACGACGAACACGCATGATGTCGCCCCCCGTTCACCATCCGCCCGGCCGGTTCCCCAATGGCCAGGATCGCCTGAAAGAGGAAGCCCCGGTCACAAGAAATGTGACCGGGGCTTCCTCAGTTGAGCCGCCTTCGGGATTCGAACCCGAGACCTACGCATTACGAGGCCGGTAGAGATCGTGCCGGTGTGTGCCATACGGTCGCACCAGATCCTGTTTTCGCAGATCAGAGCACCGATCACGGTCCCGCTGCCGATATGCCATGTTGCGCCGTCCACAGGCGTCCGCGCTCCCCTTGCGCTCCCCACCCGCGGCAAAGCGATGAGCTGGCCTGCACGGCTCATCGGCGACACCATTTGGCACAGCTTGTCGAGATCGCACATACGAGAGGATCGTCCTCACTCGCAGGCGCCTCGCCCACATCCCTCACGTCGACGAGCACAGCAGCACACGCAACAACAGCGGCTTGGCACGAAGTGGTCCGTCTCCGCCTCGGGTGTCACAGCGGTCGGCTCTTCGGTACTGGCGCGCTCCGGCACATCAATGTGGAGCAGCCTGAGCAAGTCGGCGGTTACGACCCGGTAGGCGTTGCCCACACGCAGGACCGTGCAGGGATACCGGCCGCGCTTAGCGAGGTCGTACCCCGTGGTCCGACTGAGGGACAGTGCACGGTTCGCCGTCTCCAGGTCCACGGCGGCGGGCAGCGCGAGCAGTTCCTCACGTGTCAGCCCTCGGGGCACATCGTCGCGCTTAGTGATCACAGAGGACCTGTACCCCGCGAGGCAAATTAGCCGCCCGCTTCCGCCCAAGCGACAAAGCCACAGAATCTGCCACACCCGAATAACAAGAATTTTGTTAAAATGGCTTCATGGCTTCCACCCCCGACCCCGCTCCCGGCGAAGGCCCCGTCCGCCCGGTCTCCGTCTCCCTCCACGAAGGCACCATCGCCGCCCTCAAGGCACGCACCGGCAAGCGCGGCATGTCCGCCTACGTCGAAGCCCTCATCCAGCGACAACTGGAGCGCGATCGGCTGCGCGAACTCATCGAGGACGCCGAAGCCGAACACGGAGCCGTCGACCAGGCCGCGGTCGAAGCCAAGCGAGCGCTCCTGCGCTGTGACGCAGCGGGCTCGGCGGACGCCGCGTGAGCGGCACCCTTGTCCTGGACTGCGAAGGCCTGTCCAAACTCGTACGCCGCACACCTGCACTCACCGAATGGCTCGCCGCCGCCGAAGCCGAGGACATCCGCGTCATCACCAGCTCCGTCACCCTCGTCGAAGCCCGCGACCCCAAGACCAACCAGGCCCGCTTCGACTACGCCGTCTCCCGCGTCAACATCATCCCGCCCACCGAAACCATCGCCCGCCACGCCAGCAAACTCCTCGCCGCAGCCGGACTCCACGGCCACAAATACGCCCTCGACGCGATTGTGGCCGCCACCGCACTTGCCTCCCCCTCCCCCGTGACCGTCCTGACCTCAGACCCCGAGGACCTCCTGATGCTGTGCGGCCCCGGCGTCCGCGTGATCAAGATCTGACGCAGTGCGATGCCGGCCAGACGCGACGTTCAACTCCCTGCTGCTCGAGACAGCTCTTTCCACTCATCCGGGCGCCCGCTGTCGGTGCTCTGAAGTAGGCTGCTTTCCGCACGGTCCGGACCGCCGGTAGTACCGGGGCACCAGCCGCCGTTCACACACTTCCCCGTCCGGGAGCGCGCCAGTACCGCGCTCACCAGCGGCGATCTCCTCCTTCGCGTGCGCTCCCGCAAGGTTGCGCACCCAACGCGTCCCCGGAGTCTCCCGCATGGCCATTGAGCCCGAACTCACACCCCTCTTCGACTTCCTGTGCGAACACATGCCCAGCAAGAGCCGCGTCATGGCATTGATCGGTCCAGACGACGGCCCTCGATCTCTCACCGCGGTGTTGACCTGCAAGGACAAGCGCCTCGCATATCAAGCGGTCCAGCTACTGCGCCGCGCGCTGGCCTCCCGTGACACCGCCGTCGTCGAGGAAGACCTGCATGCCCTGGCCTCGACACTGCCCGACGCCCCCGCCAACTCCCTGCGCACGGCCACGGCCCACGCAGCCTCAGGAACGTGGCCCGCCCCCGCAGGCACAACGTTCTGCCCACCTGACGAAAACCTTGGGGAGGACGAAGAGACGCATGACGACGGGACCGCCACCTCGCCGGAGTCAGAAACGCCCGATGGGGTACGCCTGAAGGACCTGCCGGGCAAGGTCGTACGCATCGCCCATCTACACGAGTTCCACATAACCGACGAGGACGCACTCATACGGGCGGCCATGGATGAGGGCTGGGAGCCCTTGCCCGCATCCGAGTTGGCCGAGGACGACCCGCGCGACCTGATCGGCGCCGTCATGACTCTCAGCGACAGCGGCGGCTGGATCACCGGCGCGGACACCCTGGAAGACCAGAGCGAGGCAGGACTGCTGCGCGCCGAAGACGGCGATGAACTCACCGACTGGAGCCCCGTCCCGGTGACACCCCACTTCCACCATGGCTGGCGACTGCAGCGGCCGGTCTCCAACACACCGAGCGAAGAGGAGCAGCCCGACTTGATCGCGCTGTTCCCCGTCAAGGAGTGTTCGTGCGAAGACGACGACTGCGAGGACTGCAGCTGGCAATTGACCCCTCGCACCGCCGATCTGCTCCTGACGTCATTGAGCGTCCTGGGCGACCAGGCCTACGACGATGCCGAGGAACTGCGCGACCGGCCCGTGACCGAGCAACGCCCGGGCAACTGGGAGTTGTTCACCCGCCTGCCCGCTCTCACTTGGTCCGCCGACCGGAGCTGGCGCCGACGAATGGCGCGAGCCTTCGACGACCTCTCCGATGACCTGGAGCACGGCCGGTGGCCCCAACCCTCGTGCACGGCCGAGGAGATGGCTTTGCTCTTGGCGATCGAGGATGCGCCCAGCTACCTGGACGACATCGACACGAGCGATACCGCGCACAGTCACTTGCCCAAGCACCACGACGACTACGACTGGAACGCCTGCTCTGATCTGTTCTTCCAGGACCATGACGTTCTCATGCTGTTCGACGCACGCCTCGACGGCATCGAGGACCCGGACGGCGACGTGAACCAGCACCTGGGCATGGGTGACCTGCGCGCGGCAGCGTGGTTCGAGCCGTTTGGATATCCGCCCGCCCGGAACCCCAAGCGCGGCTTCCGACGCTGACTAACGCTCTCGTGGTCCCTCCGGTGAAGCCTGAAGGAGCAGGACCATGAGAGCGCCGGGCTCTGTGAAGATTGATCGCAATCGAGGCCTGTAGTTCTAAGAGCTCGTAACACGATCATGATCGGTGTTTCTTGAGGCGTCTCCAGCAGATCAGAGCGCAGGCCAAAGAGACGAATGCGTCGTGGAGTTCGGTTC
>NZ_JARAYJ010000061.1:0-32252 GCF_033794345.1 Streptomyces niveiscabiei | reverse complement strand
GGCAGTCGTTCCACACCACACGCGCACACCCGAACGCACGGGCCAGCGCACGGCGCTGGGAGGCGTCCGGGTAGGCCCGGTAGTTGTAGCGGAGCTGCATACCAACCACGCTACGCACACAGATCACGCACGGTGCACCAAAGATCGAAATTGATCGATAATTTGTTCTATTTTCCGCATCTGGCTGACCTGGGAGAGGAGTTCAACAGCGAACGCAACGAACCCGGTAAAAAGTAAAGCGGGCGTATCGAGTATCGCGGGACACCGCCCCCGGCCTCACCTGCCGACCGCGTCGGCCTTGTCCACGCCGTCCCAGACGTTCGCGTACCAGGGCCGGTCGGCGGCGCCCGCGTCGGCGCGGGCCTGCTTCGCGGCGTCGGGATCGACGACGACGTACCCGGTCTCGCCCGGCAGGACGTAGTGGAGCCGCTGCCGGATCTGCTGCTCGGCGTACGCGTCGTCCTGCCAGCGCGCCTTGAGGTCGCGGAGCTGCTCGACCTTCTGCCGGGCCTGCTCCTGCTCGCGTTCGAGGTCGGCGATCTCGGCGCGCTGGGAGACGTACTGGCGCATGGGGTAGGCGAGGGCGACGACGAGGGTGCACAGGACGAGCGCGAGGAGCGCGGCGCGGCCGGTGAGGCGGGAGCGGCGCTGCTGGCGCTTGTTCTGGGAGCGGTAGACGCGGGCGGCGGTCTGCTCGCCGAGGGCGCGGAGTCTGGTCGCGGTGGAGAACCGGTCCTTGTCCTTGACGGCCATGCCCGCGCCTCCCGTTCCCGTTCATACGTGCGTACGTCCCCGCACACGGTACGGGACCGGGTACGGGGACGTACTAACGACTTGGCTAAGCCTTAGCCCTTGAAGCGCGGGAATGCGCTGCGACCGGCGTACACGGCCGCGTCGTCGAGGATCTCCTCGATGCGCAGGAGCTGGTTGTACTTGGCGACGCGCTCGGAGCGGGCCGGGGCGCCGGTCTTGATCTGGCCGCAGTTGGTGGCGACGGCGAGGTCGGCGATCGTGACGTCCTCGGTCTCGCCGGAGCGGTGGGACATCATGCACTTGAAGCCGTTGCGCTGGGCCAGCTCGACGGCGTCCAGGGTCTCGGTGAGGGAGCCGATCTGGTTGACCTTGACGAGGAGCGCGTTGGCGGCGCCGTCCTCGATGCCGCGGGCGAGGCGCTCGGGGTTGGTGACGAAGAGGTCGTCGCCGACGATCTGGACCTTGTCGCCGAGGCGGTCGGTGAGGACCTTCCAGCCGGCCCAGTCGTCCTCGAAGAGCGGGTCCTCGATGGAGACGAGCGGGTAGGCCGCGACGAGCTCCTCGTAGTACTCCGTCATCTCGGCGGCGGAGCGGGACTTGCCCTCGAAGAGGTAGGAGCCGTCCTTGTAGAACTCGGAGGCGGCGACGTCGAGCGCGAGGGCGATCTGCTCGCCGGGGACGTACCCGGCCTGCTTGATCGCTTCGAGGATGAGGTCGAGGGCGTCGCGGTTGGAGCCGAGGTTCGGCGCGAAGCCGCCCTCGTCGCCGAGGCCGGTGGACAGGCCCTTGGTCTTCAGCACCTTCTTGAGGGTGTGGTAGACCTCGGTGCCCCAGCGCAGGGCCTCGGAGAAGGACTCGGCGCCGATCGGCGCGATCATGAACTCCTGGATGTCCACGTTGGAGTCGGCGTGCGAGCCGCCGTTCAGGATGTTCATCATCGGCACCGGCAGGAGGTGCGCGTTCGGGCCGCCGAGGTAGCGGAAGAGCGGCAGGTCGGACGCCTCGGAGGCGGCGTGCGCGACGGCGAGGGAGACGCCGAGGATGGCGTTGGCGCCCAGCGAGCCCTTGTTGTCGGTGGCGTCCAGGTCGAACATGGCCTGGTCGATCAGGCGCTGCTCGGTCGCGTCGTAGCCGACGAGCTCCGGGCCGATCTGCTCGATGACGGCGAGGACGGCCTTCTCGACGCCCTTGCCCTGGTAGCGGTTGGGGTCACCGTCGCGCAGCTCGATGGCCTCGAAGGCACCGGTGGAGGCGCCGGACGGGACGGCGGCACGACCGGTGCTGCCGTCGTCGAGGCCGACCTCGACCTCGACGGTGGGGTTGCCTCGCGAGTCGAGGATTTCCCGGGCTACGACGACGTCGATGGACGGCACGAGCATCTCCTTCAGTGTGACGCGGGTACGCAGACCTCGTGGGCGCTGCGAGGACGAGCCTAACCGGCTCCGGGGCTTCGGCCAGCCGACCGCCCGCCCCATGGGACAGAACCGACCGTACTCATTGTTCATACCCGGAACAAAGAGGGGGTGGCCGGGGGGCGAACAAAGAAGGGCGGCGGACACAAGCCCGCTCCGGTGCGTACGGGGGAACGCGCACCGGAGCGGGAGCCTGGGGGGCCTGCTGTCTACTTCAGGTGGAGCTGCTGACCCGGGTAGATGAGGTCGGCGTCCTGGATGATGTCCTTGTTGAGCTGGAACAGCTTCTGCCAGCCGCCGGCGACCTTGTGCTTGGCGGCGATGGAGCTGAGGGTGTCGCCCTTGACGACCTTGTACTCGCCGTCGCCCTTCTTGACCTTCTGGCCGGTGGGGGTGGTGACGGTCTTGGAGGACGTCGTCTTCTTCGGGGCGCTCTGCTTGGGGGCGGCCTGGCGCTCGGTGGAGCGGGAGGAGGCGTTCGACTCCGTACGGCTGCTGGAACCGCCGGCCGAGGAGCCCGAGCCGGAGGACGAGCCGCCGCCGTTGTAGGAGGCGCCCGACAGGCCGACGCCGCAGCTCGGCCAGGCGCCCTTGCCCTGGGAGGCGAGGACCTTCTCGGCTATCTCGATCTGCTGGGACTTGCTGGCCTGGTTGGCGGTGGAGGCGTACGCCGTGCCGCCGTACGCGGCCCAGGTCGACGCGGAGAACTGGAGGCCGCCGTAGTACCCGTTGCCGGTGTTGATGGCCCAGTTGCCGCCGGACTCGCACTGCGCGACGGCGTCCCACTCGGAGGCGGTGGCGGCCGAGGCGTTGCCCGCGGCCATCAGGGGGGCGGCGACGGCGACACCGGTGACACCGGCGAGCGCGACGACACGGGTGGCCTTGGACGGGCGGCGGTGCTTGCCCTTGCCGGAGAACAGCATGGATCGATCCCCTCACCGACGCCTGCGAGGTGAGCTGTCGGGTTGGGGCCGGTTGAGTTGCCCTGTCGCTCTTCGCGACTTCACCCCTAGCCGGGTCCGGCGTCAACCACCGTTCCCAGCGCTTACCTTGGGTCCCCCGCTCCTGCCTACGGCGCTTGACGCGACGACTGTTCCCGGACGGCCGCTGGCAGGATTCGGCGTTGCGGCAGCCGGGGCTCGGGTTGCCGAGCGGTCACGACCGTAGACACGCCCTCAGTGGATTTTCAAAGACGATCAGGGCTTCTGAGACTCATCCCACACTTTCCCCAAACCCGGACATTCACCGCGAACACGGACGCCGAACTGCCGTGGTTCCGCCCGCTTTTACGCCTTTGCCGTACGCCGGGTCAGTCACCGAGAGACAGGGGCTGACCGGGGACGATGGCGCTCGGGTCGGCCCCGATGAGGTCCTTGTTCGCGGCGTAGAGGGCGCGCCATCCGCCGTCAAGCTCAAGGGAGTCGGCGATGGAGCTGAGGGTGTCACCGACGCGGACGGTGTACGACTCCGGTTCGTCCGCGCTGAGGCCGCGGTGCTTGCCGGTGCCGGCGGTCGAGAGGGTCGACGCGGTCGAGGGCGGGGTGATGAGGATCGGCGAGGCCCCGACGGCCGCGCCGACGCTGGTGTCGACGAGGCTCCAAGACTCGGGCGGCTGCACCGCGTTGCCCGACTTGTCCCCGTACGACGGTTCTGTGCGCTTGCTGTCAGAACCCTGTGGAGCTTCGGGGGTGACGATCCGGCCCGAGCCGCTGTCCTTGCCCGCCTCGGCCGAATTCCCGGTCTCCGCCGAGGAGTCGGGGGTCTGCGGGGTCGGCGAGGTCTGCGGGGTCTGCGGGGTCGCCTCGGGGGACTTCCCGGGGGTCGACGGGGTGGGGGTCGGGGACGGCGAGGCGCCCGGGTCCGTGCTGCCGGAGGCGCCCGAACCGGCCGTCGAGCCCGAGCCGTTGGACGTACCCGACGCACCCGACGTTCCGGATGAGCCGGACGTATCGGTCGAACCCGTACCCGTACCCGTGCCGGGGCTCGGGCTGGGGCTCGGGGTCGCGTCGGTCGCCGCCGCGCCGTTCTCCTTCGTCAGGCCCGCCGTGAGCGCGCAGATCGGCCAGAAGCCGGGGCCCCGGTCGGCGAGGATGCGCTTGCCGACCTCGATCTGCTCGGCGCGGCCGGCGAGGTCGGGGCGCTCGGCGTAGGCGAGGCCGCCGTACTTCTTCCAGTCGTCGAGCTTGATGTGCAGCCCGCCGAACTGGCCCGAGCCCGTGTTCTCGTCCCAGGCGGCGTCCGTCTCGCAGTCGGCCACCTTGTCCCAGACGGTCGTCCCCTCGACCCCGGCCGGGTTGCCCGCCGCGCTCGCGCCGCTCGCGCCGAGCAGCGGGATGGCGATCGCGGTGCCGGTCACTCCGGCGGCGACGAGGAGCGCCGGAGCCTGGCGGGGTCGACGGTGGCGGCCGTTCCCGGAGAGCATGCGGGCACCTTTCTCACGACAGTGGGGGGCGGGGCGGCTGGTGGGCCGCTCCGGCTTGTGAACGTATCGGCATACGATCACCTGTCACAAGTTCATGCCGCGCAGATCACGTGAAGATCACGGAGTTGAGGGCGTGTCATGTTTGCGTCGGGGCGGCGGGCTCAGGGTGTCGCCGTGAAGCTCACCGGCAAAGTCCGCAGGCCACGCATGATGAGACCGCCCCGCCACCTCAACTCCTCCGGGCTCACCGCGAGTTGAAGGTCCGGCAGGCGTGTGAGAAGTGTCGCGAGCGCGGTCTGGCCCTCCAGGCGGGCCAGGGGTGCGCCGAGGCAGTAGTGGATGCCGTGCCCGTACCCCAGGTGCTGGTTGTCGCGGCGGGCGAGGTCGAGGGTGTCGGGGTGCTCGAAGCGGGCCGGGTCGCGGTCGGCGGCGGCGAGGACGACGAGGACCGGGTCGCCGGGGGCGATGCGCTGGTCCCCGAGGGTGAGTTGCTCGGTCGCGAAGCGCCAAGTCGCCAGCTCCACCGGGCCGTCGAAGCGCAGGAGTTCTTCAACTCCGGTTTCGAGGAGGGCGGTCTCGCCCGTGCTGATGGACTTCTGGAGTTCGGCTCTCTGGTCGGGGTGGGTGAGCAGCGCGAGCGTGCCGTTGCCGATGAGGTTGACCGTCGTCTCGAAGCCGGCGAACAGGAGGATGAACGCCATCGCGGCGGCCTCGTTCTCCGTGAGGTGCTCGCCGTGGTCGGAGGCGCGGATCAGGCCGGAGATGAGGTCGTCGCCGAGGTCGCCGCGTTTGCGGTGGATGAGGTCGAGGAGGTAGGCGCGCATCTTCTTGACGGACCGTGCGACTCCCCCGCGCGGGCCACCCCCATGTCTGATCATCATCCCGGCCCAGTCCCGGAAGTCGTCCTGGTCCTCACGGGGTACGCCGAGCAGGTCACAGATGGCGTAGATCGGGAGGGGGAAGGCGAAGTCGTGGATGAGGTCGGCCTCGCCCTTCGCCGCGAACCGGTCGATGAGCTGGTCCGTCAACTCCTGTACGCGGGGGGCGAATTCGGCGACCCTGCGCGGGGTGAACGCCTTGCTGACGAGCCGCCGCAGCCTCGTGTGGTCCGGCGGGTCGATGTTCAGCAGGTGCGTCATCAGCTCGGCCTTGCGCTCCCCCGGGATGCCGGTCTTGCCCTTCGCGTGGGCCGGTTCGTCGTGGTGGGCCGGGTTCTTGGAGAGGCGGGCGTCCGCGAGGGCCTGTTTGGCGTCGGCGTACCGGGTGACCAGCCAGGCGTCCACTCCGCTGGGGAGGGTGGTCCGGTGGACGGGGGCGTGCTCCCGCAGCCAGGCGTACGCCGGGTACGGGTTGGAGGCGAACTCCCAGGTGAAGAGGGTGGGGGTGCTGTCGGTCACCCGTCGACGGTATCCCGTTTACGCCGGAGCGCCTCGGCGCGGTCACGGGCGAAGGCGTCGCCCTGCGCGGCGGCCTCGTCGTACGCCTGTAGCGCCTCGGTACTACGACCCGACCTCTCCAGTATTACGCCGAGGTGCGCGAGGTCTTGGGGGTCGGTACTACCCCTGAAGTACGACTCGGCGTCCTGGAGGGTCTGCGGGGCGGCGCGGATGTCGTCGAGGATGCGGACGGCCCGGTCGTCGCCGTCGTGGGCCGCGCGCTCCAGGTAGGGCTGGGCGGTCTCGGTCTCGCCGCGCAGGAGGTGGTAGGCGGCGAGGTTGCGGGCGAGGGGGACGTCTTGCTCCTTGCGTGCGTAGTACTGCGCCGCGCGGGAGGCGTCACCGAGGCGGAGGTCGAGGGCGCCGAGTTGTGCGGCGGCGTTTCCGTCGCCGGTTTCGGTGGCCCGGCGCAGGGCCCGGTCGGCGAGGGCGAGGTGGGCTTCGGCGAGGAGGCGGTGGGCCGTGGGGGTGGGGTTCTTGTCGGCGGCGGTGCGGAGGTAGGGGACGGCTTGTTCGGCCCGGCGCCTGCGCAGGAGGTACGCGCCGACCCGCTCCGCGAGTTCGAGGGACCCGGCGTCGGCCGCCTTCCGGTACCAGTACATCGCGCCCGTCTCGTCCCCTTCGGTCTCCTTGAGCAGGCCGAGCATGTGCATCGCGTCGCGGTCGCCCTTCTCGGCCCTCGGGGTGAAGAGGGTGCGCGCGTTGATGTGCACGGTGTGCCGGTCCTCGGCGTCGTACGAGGTGACCTCCAGGGCGGCCCGCCAGACGCCGACCGGGAGCCACCTCTCCTCGCGCAGCGCCGCCGCGACCAGGGCGCCGTGGGGGCGCCACGTGCCCTCCCGCTCGCCGGGGAGCAGAAAGCCGGTGACGCCGTGCCGCCGCTCGGACGCCCAGGCCAGGGCCTCGTCCACGGCCGCGGCGGGGTACGGGGGTACGGGGTCGTACGCCGTCTGCGCGGCGGCCAGCAGTTCCCTCGGCATGCCGCGGCGCACACCGCATCGCGCGAGGTCGACCGAGGCCAGCAGCAGGCTTTCGCGGGCGCCGCGCAGGCTGCGCGCGCGCAGCGTGCGGCCCCAGGTGTCCACCAGCAGCGGTGCGAGCGCCAGGTACTGCGTGACGCCCGTGTCCCCCCGCCACTCCAGCGCCTCCGTCAGCCTCGGGTCCTCGCTGTCCCTCGCCCTCGCCAGTTCGGTGCCGCTCCACACCGTGCTCAGGCGTTCCTTCCTCGCGCGGGCGAGGAGGCGGTGCGCCGGGCCGTCCGTCTCGTCCATGTACGCGTCGTACACGTCGTCGTTCATCGTCCCCACGACCTGGACGCGGGCCCTCGTCAGCTCCGCCAGCAGCTGGATGTCCAGCTGGCGTTCCCTCAGGTGGGCGTCCAGGTCGTCCAGCCACAGGACGTGTCTGCCGGGGTGGCCCGCGAGCAGGGCGGGGAGGGGGCGCAGGTCCGTGCCGGGGGACGGGGCGAACACCCTGGTGTCCGGGGGGAGTTCGGACAGCACCTCCCACGCGGTACGGGTCTTTCCCGCGAACCTCCGCCCCGTGATCACCAGCAGCCTGCCGTCCGCGAACCAGTCCCGGCTCGTCTCCACGTCCCGTACGACGTACAGCGGCAGCTCGGGCCCCTCCTCCAGCCTCCGCGCCTCCCGCACGCCGAGGTCCAGGGCGTCGGCATCGGTGAGGTCGGCGAGGGTGGGCCAGGTCGTGGGGTCGAGGTGCGTGAGGGCGGGGTGGGTGAGGGCGGGGTGACCGAAGTAGACGTTGCCCGCGACCGCGCCGGTTACGGGGCCGTGGAAGGTGGATCGGCTGAAGTCGACGTGATCGCCGGGCGGGGTGGCGGGGTCTTGGTGGGGTGGGGTAGGGCCTGGGTCGGAGGGGGTGGGAGTCGGGTCGGGGTGAGGGGCGTCCTCGGGGGTGAGGGGCGGGGGGTCGTACACCTGGGGTGGGGTGGGGGGAGCGTCGGCGGGTGCCGAAGGGGAGGGGGCGTGCTCCTGGGAGCGGGCGTCGGGGGATGCCGGTGCAGGGAGGTCGAAGGGCGGGACGACGGGAAGGCAGGCCGGGGGCGGGGCTTCCGGCTCGGGGGTCCGGAGGGGGCGGTGGCCGTTTCGGGGCAGGGCGGGGAAGGAGGCGCCTTCCGGCTCCGCGGTCCGGGCGGGGCGGTCGCCGTTCCTGGGGTGGTCGGCCCGGGGTGCCTCTTCCGGTTCCGGCGTCGGCGGGCGGTGTCGGTCGGCCGGGGGTTCCAGGGTCGGTTGTTCCAGCTTCGCGCCCACGAGCATGGAGGTGAGGGTGGTGACGCGGTCGGCGCGGTCGGCATGCGCGGGAGCGGGCTGCGGGGCGAGGTCCGCGTGGTGCTCGTAGCGGTCGGTCAGTTCACGGAGCAGGTCGGCGGCCGACGGGATGTCCTCGGCCTGGGCGAGATACTTGCGGATGCGGCGGACATGAATCTGGACCGAACCCGACGAGACGGCACGGAACGACATCAGATCAAGACGATGGTGAGGGGTCACAGCGATGAACCACTCGTGGAACGCGTCCCGGACCTCCGCCCCCACCTCGGTCTCCGACCCCAGCGCGGCACTGAACACCCCCGCCGCCCTGACCGCCAGCTCCTCCAACTCCCGCTCCATACACGCCCCCGCGCCCCGAGAACCGGATCAGAGATCCCACCGTACTCGCCCCCGGGGCCAAACTCCCGCCACGGGACGCCGCGCGGAACGGCCCTCGCCGCGCGGGAGTTCACCGCCCGGTGTTCCCCTGTGCTGCCGGCCCTCCCGGCAACGCCCCGCCCACCGAACCCCTCGGTGGGCGGGGCGTGTTCGACCAGCCGCTCGTGGCGATCAGTTGTGGATCGTCACGCAGGCCTTCGTGCCGGGGTACTTCTCCCACCAGCCGCACGCCTTCGTGTTGTTGGCGAAGCTCTGGTTGATGGCGGAGCCGACGGTCACCGTCTCCGTGCGGGACGCGTTCTCCAGCGTGCCGTAATAGCCGTAGGTGCTGCCGATCTCCAGGATCGGACGGTCGGTCCAGGCACGGTTGTTGGACTTCTTGGACAGCTTGAAGCTGTCGACGTGCAGCTTGGTCCCCTTGATCTCCAGGCAGACGGAACCCGAACCGTCCGTCGAGCCGGCGTTGCCGGCGCAGCCGGTCGCGCTGAGGATGCCCGCGTCGGCGGCCTGCGCGGGCCCCGACATCCCGGTCAGACCGAACGCCGCGACCGCGGCCAACGCGAGTGATGCCCTGGATATATGACGAAGCACAAGATTCCCCGTTCTCGAACCGACTGACGTACAGGCCGATGGCTTGATCACGGCCATCGCACAGCCTGGCGTCGCGGGGAGGGGGAGTCCTATCCGTGGCGACACCCATATCGCCGCACCCGCACCACCAGCCGCCTCAGTCGCCCGCCACCCCCTCGACCCCTCGAACCGCCTCCCGGTACACCCGCGCCGCCGCCCGCAACGCCGCCTCCGGGTCCACCCCTTCCGCCTCGGCGCGAGCCGCGAGCGCCAGCAGTTCGTACCCGACGCCCTCGCCGCCCGGCAGCGGCACGTCCAGCCCGGCCGTCCGCACCCGGGACGTCAGCTTGGCCGCGAGGGCGAGGGCGGGCTGGTGGAGGGGGACGCCGTCCGTGACGGAGGCCCGGCGCTTCTCGATCGCCTTCGTGCGCAGCCAGTGCGCCTTGACCTCCTCGGGGGTCGTGGCGACCGCGTCACCGAAGACGTGCGGGTGGCGGTGGATCAGCTTGGTGACGATCGTCGCGGCGACGTCGTCGATGGAGAACGCCTCCTCCTCGGCGTCCTCGGCGATGCGCGCGTGGAAGACGACCTGGAGGAGGACGTCGCCGAGTTCCTCGCGGAGTTCGTCGTAGTCGCCCTCCTCGATCGCCTCGACGAGTTCGTACGACTCCTCGACCGCGTACTTCGCGAGCCCCTTGTGGGTCTGCTGCGAGGACCAGGGGCAGGCGAGGCGGATCCGGTCCATGACCTGGACGAGGTCGAGGAGGCGGGCGCCGGGGAGGTCGTAGGAGGCGGGGAGGAGCTCCAGTTCGGGCATGGCGAACCGCCCGGACCCGGCGAGGCGGGCGAGCCCGTCGGTGAGGGCGGGCTCTCCCTCGCCGGTGGCGACGACGACCGCGGTCCGCCCCCCGGCGCACTCGGCCACCAGCTCCTCGGCACCGGGCGCCGCCACGGAGACGGCGACCCCGGCCTCCCGCAGATACGGCACCTGGGGATGCGCACCGTCCGCGCAGACGACCAGGTCCGCCGCGCGGAGCACCTGCCAGGCGGGCCAGGAGAGCAGGCCGGGGGCGACGCGGTGGCTGGTGGTGAGGAGGACGATGCGGCCGGTGGACCGCGCGGGATCTGCGGGGCTGGTTTCGTTCACACAGCGAACGTAACCCACCCGCCGATCCCGCCCGGAAAGTTATCCACAGCCTGGGGGTGAAAGTCGTACGACCATCTTGTATGCCGCCGCGCGCACACCCCCCATCCCCCTATACCTCTACGCCCCCGCGCTGATCTCCCGCACCCACGGCGTAGCCGCGTCCACCCGGCTCACCTTCCGCACGTCCCATCCCCCGTACCGGGGATTGAGGTCCACGCCCAGCTCCTTCGACGCCGTCGACAGCGCGTTCCAGAACTCCGGCCGGCTCGTCTCCGTCCCCAGCTTCGCCGCCAGCTTCTGCGCCTCCAGCTGGAGATGGAGGTTCTCGTCGAGCCGCTGCGGCGGTACCCCGTACTGCTGGAGCCAGGCCGTCTCCAGCCCCTCGGCCCCACCGGCCCGCTGCTCCAACCCGGCCCGCATCTCCTGGACTTCACGCCGGCTGACGGAGACCCCGGCGTTCTCGGCGGCCTTCTGGAGGACCTTGTCGAGGACCATCCCGTGCAGCGTGTCCCGCGTGAGGGTCCCGGTCTGCGCGATGGCCTGCGCGTACTGGGCGTCGTCCTCGACGGCCGCGCGCTGCGCGTCCCGGACCTCGTTGACGCGGTTCTCCAGCTGGGAGACGGTGATGCGCTGGCCGCCGACGACGGCCGCGGCACCGGGGTGCGCGTCACTCCCGCAGGCGGTCAGGAGGGGGGCTGCCGCGGCGATCGTGGCGGTCAGCAGGAGCGCGGTGCGACGACGGCGGTGCAAGGAGACCTCCTGTAGGAGCTTGTGCGGCGGTGCACAAAGTCTTGCGGTGATCGATGGTAGGCAGTGGTACGCCTGGGGCCAACCCATTCGACCAACGATTCACCGGGACTTGGGGCACCGCCGCGCCCGCGTCACGCGCTCAGGGGGTGCCGTCCGGCGCGTGTTCGAGAGGCACCCCCGAAGGTCAGCCCACGATCGCGACCGGCGCGTCCCACGCGTTGCGGTCGACGGTGATCGTGTAACCGCCGCGCTTCTCCTTGCTGTTGACCGTGTACTGGTGGCCCCGGCTGTGGCCGGTGAACTGGTCCTTGCCCCAGGGCCAGTCGGCGGTCGTGGTGTCCTTCCCGTCGTACAGCGCGTACCAGAGGTTGCCCGGCAGGTCGGTCTTGTTGGTGGCCGTCGCGATCGCCTTGGCGCTGGAGGAGGTGAACCCGTAGTACCCGGCGCGGTAGACCTTGCCGCGCAGGGTCTTCGTGAACGAGCGCACATACGCCAACACGGCGTCGTTGCACGCCTTGTTGGTGATGTCGTACGCCTCCATGTCGAGGTAGACCGGGCTGCCGGCCTTCATGCCGAGCGCGGACGCCTTGGCGACGGCGTCGGCGGCGTCCTTCGCGCCGAGGGAGGTCGCCGTGGCGGCGCTGATCTTCTCGGGGCTGGACCCCGTCTGGCAGGGCGGCTGCGCGCCGACGTACAGCGGGATCAGCTTCCAGCCCTGCGCATTCACCGACTTCACCCAGGAGTTGGTGAGGTTGGGCTGGGCGCAGCCGCGGTTCTTGCCGCCGATGTAGACGGCCGCGCCGCCGTAGTAGCCGTCGGCCTTCCACGCCTTCATCGCGGCGAGCGAGGGGGCGGTGCACGTGTCGAACGCGCGCCCCGTGTACGTCTTCTGCGCCGGCCAGACGGTCGCGGCCATCGACTGCTGCGCCGCGACCGCGCCCCCCGCGACCACGACGGCGCTCGCCACGCCCCACGCGATGTATCTGCGCTTCTTCGATTGCCGGTGCTCTGCCATTCCCACCCCTTGATTCGTTCAAACGTGCGCGTCGCAAGGTAACCGACCGCGCCCCCGCCGTCCCGGAAACGCCTGTTTCCGATCGTCACAAGAATCCCTCATGCCACAGTAAAGGGGAGCCGCGCGTCGGACCGCCCGAACCCGGTGTCCTACGCTGACCGGACACGAGGGCGGGGATGAGGACGACATGGCAGGCATACCAGGCGGCTACAACTACTCGACGCCACCGCCGAGTTCACGCTCCCCGAAGCGTCTTGAGGCGGGCTGGGGGCAGCGGATCGCCTGGACGCTGCCCGTCTGGGGCACGTTCGGCCTCTTCCTCTGGATCCCCTTCCTCTACCTCGCGCTCCGCCGCGGCCTGCCCTCCGACTGGACCGCGTGCGCGTCCTTCGTGACGTACGAGGCCGCCGTCTGGACCTGGCTCATCGCCCTGGAGGACGGCACGGGCGACGGCATCTTCGGCTTCGTCCTCCTCTTCGGCACGGCGATGGGGACGGCGCTGCTGCTCTTCGCCGCGTTCGACCCCAAGCCGCGGCCGGCTCCGGTGCGGTACGGGGCGCCGGCGCCGTACGCCCATCCGTACGGCCGCTGAGCCTCCACTATGTGAAGAAAACGCGCATTCTTTGGTTCACCTTTGGACATTTAGAGACTTTTCCGTGTCCTTTACCTTTCTATGATCAACCTTCCGGGCCTGGCGACCGTCAGGCCCACACGCTTGTGTACGACAGCTCAAGGACACCCATGCGCTCCCGCACCCTCAAGACGCTCGCCGTCGCCGCCGCACTCCCCCTCGCCCTGGCGGCCTGTTCCTCGAACTCGGACTCGGACTCGAAGCCGGCCGCGGCCAAGGCGACGCCGGCCAAGCCCGCGGACCCGAACAAGGGGATCCTGACCGGCACCGAGCTGAAGAAGGCGCTCGCGCCGGCGACGTACTTCGCGGCCGGCTTCGAGCTGGACGCGACGGCCACGCGCGACACGGGCGACACGTACAGAGCGCCGGAGACGACGGCGCAGAAGCCCGACTGCGCCGGCTTCGGCGGCACCGCGTGGATCGAGCTGACCGGCATCAAGGGCGTCTCGTTCGCGCAGGCGTCGTACGTGAACACGAACACGACCGCCCAGCTGGACCAGGAGATCGACGCGTACCGGGGCACGACCTCGACGGACGTCATGACCGCGCTGAAGAAGGTCGTCGCCGCCTGCCCGGGCTACACGGACTCGGACACGAAGAGCAAGGTGAAGATCACCGGTACGGCCACCCCCGCGCTCGGCGACGAGGCGTACACGATCACCCTGACCAGCGACGCCTGGGAGACCGGCACCACCCTGATCGCGTCCCGCGTGGGCACGAACGTCGTCAGCGTCCTGTCGTCGGGCGGCCCTTCCAACGGCGCGGCCGACGCGAAGAAGCTCGCGGAGAAGCTGGTGACCGCGCTGAACGCGAAGTAGGCCCCCGGCGTCCAGGTCATGACCGTCACAAGGGGGACCCCATGACCACCGCACGCCACCTCTCCGCCCTCACCCTGGCCGTGGCCCTGACCACCACGGCCTGCGGCGGGACCCGCACATACACGGGAGCGGATCCGACCTGGCGGGAGCCGGGGTCGTACACGTACACCCTCGCCGCCCAGAGCCAGGTCCTCGCGGGAACCTTCCGAATCGCGGTCCGGAACGGGAAGGTCACCGCCGTGACCGCCCCGGACCCCGACAGCCGCAGACAGGCCGCCTACGCCGAACTCCCCACCATCGGCGCCTTGTTCGGCCGCCTGAAGGCCGCTCGCGGCAACGGTGCCGACACAGCCTCGGTGGAGTACGCCTCCGACGGCCGGCCCTCCCGGATCGTCCTCGACGAGGACCGGAACGCGGTCGACGACGAGGCGACGTACGTGATCTCCGCGTTCTCCCCGGCCGGCGCCGGGCGGGGATGAGGGGGCCGGGGCCGCTGTTTCTCCACCCGAAGCTCCACCCGTGGGTCCAGGCTTCGCGGGCCTTCCGGCAGCAGGCTTGGGGGCATGACAACGACCGAGTGGATCACCGACATCGCCCTCCTGCTCGTCGTCTTCCGGCAGCTGCGGGAAGACCGGCTGGACCTCAAGACCTTCCTGATCCCGCTGGGGATCGTGGCCTTCGTGGCGCACACGTACCTGGACTCCGTCCCCACCGGGGGCAACGATCTGATACTCGTCGGCGCGCTCGTGGCCGTGGGTGCCGTGCTCGGCGTCGCGGGCGGCGTCTATACCCGGGTCCGGGCCGCCGGGGAGCATGTTCTGGTCAAGGCGGGGGCGGTCGCCGCGCTGCTGTGGGTGCTCGGCATGGGGGCCCGGATGGGGTTCCAGCTGTGGACCGAGTACGGCGGCGGCGCCGACGACGTCGCCCGGTTCAGCCTCGCCCACCACATCACCAGTGAGCAGGCATGGGTGGCGGCCTTCGTCCTGATGGCGCTCACCGAGGTCGTCACGCGGCTGGCCACGATCTTCGTACGGAGCCGGATGCTGACGGCCGGGCGGGCCGCCTCCGCCGCGGACCGGGTCGCGGTCCGGCCGTGAGCTATGGTCTGGCCGTGCCTCCCGCCTCCTCCTCCCCGCCGGCCGCACTCGGGCCGATCCCCGGCCGGGACCCCCGGGTGCA
Organism: Streptomyces niveiscabiei; assembly: GCF_033794345.1. Lineage (NCBI taxonomy): Bacteria > Bacillati > Actinomycetota > Actinomycetes > Kitasatosporales > Streptomycetaceae > Streptomyces > Streptomyces niveiscabiei. The sequence continues at coordinate 17,453 of NZ_JARAYJ010000061.1, read as the reverse complement.
GTGGGCCCTGACCACGGCGGTCGTCGTCGCCGGGGCCCTGACGATCCGGCCGATGGACGTCAGCGGGCAAGGACTGGTGGTCGCGGTCCTGTTCGTCCTGAACTGTGCGGCGCTGCTGGCCCGCGGACTGCCCGCGGACAGGGTCCCGCCGCGTGCCGCCGTCGTCTGGCTGTCGCTGGGGGTCCTCGCGGCGGCGGCGCTGATCGGCGCGAGCCGCAGCGGGACGGGGTACCTCTTCGCCTTCTTCCTCTGCGGTCACATCGGGTACCGGCTGCCGGCGAGGCAGGCCGTCGTCCTGGCGCCGGCCTGCGGCCTGCTGTGCGGCGGCGTCCTGTACTTCGGGATCGGGCCCGGCCACCAGGAGCTGCCCTGGGCCGTCGGTCTCACCACCGGCGCGCCGGTCCTGATCGGGATGCTCAACCGGGTCCAGCACCAGGCCGTGGCCGCCGCGCTGTCGGCGGCCGAGAGCGCGGAGCGCGCCGCCAGGGCCGAGGCGCAGGCCGCCGTACTCACCGAACGCGGCCGGATCGCGAGGGACGTGCACGACGTCCTCGCGCACACCCTCGCCGGGATCAACATGCAGCTGGAACTGGCCGACGCGCTGCTCGACACCGGCGACCTGGAGAAGGTCAGGGCCGCCAACGACAAGGCCCACAGCCTCGTCAAGGAGAGCCTGAAGCAGGCGCAGTGGACCGTCCACGCGCTGCGCGAGGACGCGTTGCCGCTGGTGGAGACCCTCACCGCGATGATCGAGTCGTCCGGCCACCGCGACGCGCTGACCGTCCACGGCAGCCCCGTGCAGGTACCGGCCCGGGTGACCCAGAACCTGCTGCGGATCGCCCAGGAGTCCCTGACCAACGCCGCGCGGCACGCGCCGGGGGGCGAGGTGCGGGTGGAGCTGTCCTTCTCCGCTTCCGCCACGACGCTGACCGTCCGCAACCGCCCCGCCACCCGTACGGTGGACGCGGGGGCCGGCAGCGGCATGGGGCTGATCGGCATGCGTGAACGCGTCGCCCTCCTGGACGGCACCCTCACCGCCGGGCCGGTCACCGAAGGGCCGGACCGAGGCGGCTGGCAAGTGGAGGCAGTGATCCCCCGATGAGCGAACCCACCGACAGCTCCCGGCCGTTGCGCGTGATCGTCGCCGACGACCAGGCCACCGTCCGCGAACCGCTCGCCGCGGTGCTGGATCTGGCCGAGGACATCGACGTCGTCGCGGCAGCGGCGGACGGCAACGGCGTCCTGGCCGCGGTCGCCGCCGGTCCCGTCGACGTCGTCCTGATGGACCTGCGGATGCCCGTCCTCGACGGCATCGAGACCACCCGCAGGCTGAGCGACGCGCACCCCGAGGTGGCCGTCGTCGTCCTCACCACGTTCGCCGACGACGACTCGATCCTGGCCGCGCTCGGCGCGGGCGCCCGCGGCTACCTCACGAAGAACGCCGGCCGCCAGGACATCGTCCGCGCGATCCGCGCCGCCGCCGCGGGCCAGTCCGTCCTCGACCACGAGGTCCAGGACCGCCTCCTGGCCACCCTCCGCACCACCCCGACGCCCCCCGCCCCACCCCTCCCCCCGAACCTCACCCCCCGCGAACGCGAAGTCCTCACCCTCATCGGCCAGGGCCTCCCCAACCGCGCCATCGCCGAGAAACTCTTCGTGAGCGAGGCGACCGTCAAGACCCACATCAACAACCTCTTCACCAAGGCCGACATCCGGGACAGGGCCGACGCGGTACGGCGGGCCATCGCGGCGGGGCTGACCTGAGCGATCGGCTCCGGAGGCCGGCCGTCCACGTCGAGTGCCCGGCCGGGTTCAGTCGAAGCGGGAGACGTTGAACCGCCGCACCGTCGGCATGGCGCGCAGCAACGTCCGGTGGGAGAAGGGGAGTTCGCGAGGCGGGGGCCGGGGCGCCAGTGTTCGATGGGGCCCCCATGCCTTTAAGCGGAAGAAGTCGTACTCCAGGGAGTCGGCCGTCTCCACCGCGCGCGGGTCAGGTGAGCCCGAGTTGGGAGGCCCGCGCCCGCCGTCCTCACTTCGCCGTGAACCTCTCCGGTGCCTTCGTCGGGTTCCCGCCGGTCGGCAGCTTCTGGTTCGGGCAGCCGGTCAGGACCTTCTCCATCGCCGCCTTCTCCGCGCCGCTCACCCAGAGTCCGTACTTCTTCTTCACCGCGACCTGCGCGGCGACGTACGCGCAGCGGTACGAGGTGTTCGGCGGGAGCCAGGTCGCGGCGTCGCCGTCGCCCTTGGAGCGGTTCGTACTCGCGTCCACGGCAAGGAGGTTGAGGGGGTCGTTGGCGAGGGCGATGCGCTTGCCGGCGTCCCAGTACTTGGCGCCCTTCTGCCACGCGTCGGAGAGGGCGACGACATGGTCTATGTCGACCTGGCTCCTGCCGCGCCGGTACGTCACGTCCTTGCCGGAGTAGGGGTCCTTCTCCAGTACGCCGTACGAGACTTTGCAGTCGCCGCCGGTCAACTTCACGTCCGCCAGGTCCCGTTGGAGTATGTCGTCACGGGTGTTGCAGCCGTTGGAGTCCGTGTCGGCCCACGCGGAGCCGAACGCGTCGCGGGAGTAGCCCGTCTTCGGCGCGCGGCCCTTGACCGGCAGCGCCTCGGCCGCCGCGAGCGCGGCGCCGCCCTGGGGGCCGGGCGCGCCGCCCCCGTCCTTCGTCCCGTCGCAGCCCGCCAGTGCCGCGACCAGCACGGCGGCGATCACCACCCCGCCCCGAACACGCTTCACGCGCGCCCCTCCCGATGCCCTCGTACGCCGTTCCCGTCGCCCCGCACCGGACGTTTTCCCCGGTCAGAGCCGCGTACACGCTAGCCGGAGGGTGTGCGGGGTCACTCCGTGGGTACGGCCGGGTCGCGCGGTCACCCCCCTTCGGGTGGGCATTCGGAGCAACCCGGACATATGGTCGTGATGGATCACCTCCGGAAGGAGCCTTCGATGGGCCTCTTGGACAGGTTCAAGAGCAACAAGGCGATGCAGGACAAGGCCAAGGACATGTCCGACACCGCCGAGAAAATGATCAACGAGAAGACCGGCAACAAGTACGAGGGCCAGGTCGATCAGGTCCAGCAGAAGGCGGAGGAGGCGCTGGGCATCAAACGCGACCAGCCGGAGCAGCAGTAGCACACACGCGCCAAGAGGCGACCGGGATACGCCGCTTCCACCTCCGACGGGGGGTGGGGGCGGCGGCCGGACGTTAAAGTCCCGGCATGTACCCGGTCCTCCGACGCGGCGAACGCCTGGAACTCCGCGAGCTGCAACCCACCGACACGGACGCCGTGTTCGCCATCTACGGCAGCGAACTGGCCACCGCCCACCTGACGTTCGAGCCCCGCACCCTCGACGACGTACGGGACATCGTGGCCCGCGCCCGCACCGCCGCCCGCACCGAACCCCGTACCGAGTACGTCCTCGCGGTCACCGACCGCACCACCCTGATCGGCGTGGGCCGCCTGGCCGACGACCCGCACCAACCCCGCGCCGCCACCCTGGGTTTCGCCCTGAACCCCGCCTCCTGGGGCACCGGCCTCGGCACCGAGACCGTCCGCCTCCTCCTCGCCCTCGCCTTCGAGGACCTCGCCCTCCACCGGGTCTGGGGCGCCCGCGCCCCCGCGAACGAGGCATCCGCCCGCACGATGGCCCGCGCCGGCATGACCGAGGAGGGCCGGATCCGCGAGCACGTCCACAAGCGGGGCGCGTGGCGGGACTCGGTGGTGCACGCGATGCTGGAACGGGAGTGGGGGGCGACGATCCCAGGGGAGCGGTGATCGCCGCCGGGCGGGGAGTCTCATTCCGTCAACGCCCTGTGGCAGCGGGCTACTTCCACTCCAGCTTCCCCAACTCCCCGGGATTCTCGGCCCACATCTCCCCCGAGACCCCCAACGCCCCGCGCAGGAAACCCGTACTGACCCGCTGGATCAGCGCAACCCGCTCCGGGCTCTCGTCGGTCGTCTCGGCGGCCTCGTACCCGACGATCCCGCCGAGGGAGTGCTCGCCTCCGAAGACGGTCAACAGCCCTTTGGGGCCAGGGCTGTGGACGTACGGGTCGGTGAACCAGTCGGGGCCGCGCGTGGAGAGGTGGGACTGGTCGTGGTCGCCGGCGATGACGAGGACCGGCGGGGTCATCGTCGCGAACGAGGGGCGCATGAAGGGGAGTTGCTCGGCGGCGTAGGGGGTCAGGTCGTCGCCGAGGCCGGCCGTCGCGAGCAGGACGCCAGCCGTGACGCGGGGGTCGGAGAAGTCCTCGTCGGGGTCGGTGAGGACGCGCGCGCCGAGCAGCGTACCCACCGTCTGCCCGCCCCAGGAGTGCCCGGCGACGGCGATGCGGGAGGGGTCGACGCGGCCGGGCAGCCCGGGTACGGCGGAGACGAGGACGTCGAGGGAGTCGAGGACACGGACGACGTCCTCGATGCGCAGGCGCCAGATGCGCGGCGTACGGGGGTCGTCCGCGGGGATGCCGAGGGTCCGGGAGTCGAGGTGGGTCGGCTGGAGGACGACGAACCCGTGGGCGGCCCAGTGGTCGGCGAGGGGCGCGTACCCGTCGAGGGACCAGCCGTAGCCGTGGGAGAGGACGACGACGGGCAGACCGGTGCCCGACAGGGGTGCGGTGACGCGGACTTGGAGATCTTCACCGCGCCCGGCCCCGCCGGTTCCGGGCACGGGCAGGACAACGGGTTTCACGGACACGATCGACGCGGGCATGGCTGTGCCATCCGTTCGCAGCTCGGGGGACGGCTCCGCGCGACCGCGCGACGGCATGACAGCCCGCCCCCGGTCTGCCATGATGGGCAAAGCGGAACCCTGTTCCACTTACGATACGGAACGCGGTTCCGCTTAGCAAGGGCGAGGCGAGGGCACGGTGAGGGCGAGGTGAGGTCGGACTGAGGCCAGGCTGAGGCAGAGAGCCGAGGTCGAGCCGAGGCTGGGCTGAGGGCGTACCGGGGCTGGGCCGAGGTCAGGCTGAGGGCGGGCGGAAGCCGAGCCGAGGGCGTGCCGAGGCAGCACGAAAGCCGAGCCTAGCCCGCCCCACGACCGCACCGACCCCCGGCAGACCCACAAACCCGCAAACCCGCACCGCCGCAACCCCGTCCACCCCGAGGAGCCCCCCGTGCCCCCCGCGCCCGCCACGCCCGCCGACCCCCCGACCACCCCAGCCCCCCAGGACCCCCCGACCACCCCCCGCCGCAAGGACGCCCGCCGCAACCAGCAGACCCTCCTGGACGCAGCCGCGGCCGTCTTCGTCACCTCCGGCGTGGACGCCCCCGTCCGCGAGATCGCCGCGCGCGCCGGCGTCGGTACGGGCACGGTCTACCGCCACTTCCCCACCCGCGCGGACCTGGTCATCGCGGTCTACCGCCACCAGGTCGACACGTGCGCCGAGGCGGGCCCCGCGCTCCTGGCCACGGCCCCCACCCCGTACGCCGCCCTCGCCGCGTGGACCGACCTGTTCGTCGACTTCCTGGTCACCAAGCACGGCCTGGCGACGGCGATGCAGTCGGACAGCGGCTGCTACGGCACCCTCCACACGTACTTCCTGGACCGCCTCCTCCCCGTCTGCACCGACCTCCTGTCCGCCGCGACCGCCTCCGGCGAGATCGCCCCCGGCCTGGACGCCTACCAACTCCTGCGCGGCATCGGCAACTTGTGCGCGGGGACGGAGAAGGACACCCGCTACGACGCCCGGCGCCTGGTGGCGCTGCTGGTCGCGGGGCTGGGGCAGCACGAGGGCCGGCCCAGGTGACCGCGGACGCGGCGCGGACGGGCGGAAGTTCGGCCCGAGGAGCTCCAACCCGGCGCAAGAAAAGCAGCGTTCAGCCCGGGCAGCTCCAACCCGCCCCGAACGCCCCGGCGTTCACCCCAGATAGGGCGCGAACTTCGCCGTGACCGCCCCGCTGTCGTCCGACGGCACGCTCGACAGCACGCACGGGTTGGACCCCGTACAGGCCCCGCTCCAGCCTTTCATGACGTACCGGTACCCGGGGTCCGCCAGGACGGCGGTCAGGCTCAGCGGCCCCGTGACCTGGACCTGGCACGTCGTGGCGGCGTACCCGTCGCACAGCACCCGCCCCTGGGCGTCGCCGGCGGTGACGTGGGAGCTGGCGCGGCCCCCCGTGAGCTGGACGGTCAGCAGCGTGTACGCCGTCCCGCTGAGGTCGGCGGTGAGCGTCTTCCCGCCCGCCTCGACGCTGAGCCGCCCGCTGTCGGCGCCGAGCCGGCTCGGCGAGAACTCCACCGACACCGTGCAGGACGCGTGCCCCTCCAGCCGCTCCCCGCAGGTGCCGTCCGCGTACGAGAACGCGCCGCCCTCGGAGAGGCGCGCGGGCCCGAGGCCGAGCGCGGCGTCGCCGGGGTTGGTGACGGTGAAGTCGAGCACGGGCGCGTCGACGGCCGGGAAGACGTGCGTCATCCCGAACTCCCGTACGGACGGCTCGATCCGGGCGTCCCGTACGACCGGCGGCGTACTGCCCCCGCTCCCGCCGCCGGACGAGGGGGGAGGCGACGACGTACCCCCACGGGAGGACGAGGACGACGGCGACGTACCTCCGCCGCTCGAAGAGCCGCTGGACGACACCGACGCGACCGGACTCGCCGACCCCACTGAAGCCGACCCCTCCGAAGCCGACCCCCCGGACTCCCCGCCGCCCCCTTGGCCGACGACCTGCGCGACGGCCGTCCCCACCACCAGCACCCCCACCACCGCGGCGGCGACGACCGCCACCCGCCGCCCACCACCCGGCACCGCCCGAGGCGGAGCGGACGGCATCGGCGGCCCGTCGAGCAGCGCGAGGTTCGCCCGCGTGACCTCCGCCCCGGCCGCGTCCCCGAGCCGCGTACGGAGGTCCAGCGCGCGCCGCAGCATCCGCCGCGCGTGCTCCGTACGGTCGTGCAGGAAGTGCTGCACCCCCTGCTGGTGCGCGAAGTACGCCTCGGACGCGGCGTCCCCGGCCTCGCGCGCGGCCGTGATGCCCTGCGCGAGGGTGTCCTGCCAGGCCTGCCAGTGGCTCTGGACGAACAGGACGCGCTCCAGGGCGGTGACGAGCTGGACGACGGTCTGCCACTCGCGGCGTTCGGCGGCGACCCCCAGGAGCCCGATGGCGGCGTCGGCCGCCCCGCGCGCGTCGGGCCCGGCGGGGTCGCCGGAGGCCAGCCAGGCGGCGAGGGAGCGGGCGGCGGTGGCGAGCCCGATGTGGCGGTAGAGGATGTGCCGGTAGGGCTCGGCCTTGCAGACGGGCAGCCCGAACCGGTCGTCGCGCTGTTCGGCGACCCCGCGCGCGGAGAGCGACTCGAAGGTCTGGGCGACGTACGCGACGTCGGCCATCTGCGCGAGCACCCCGGCGGGCAGCAGCGCGCCGCCGAGCAGCGTGAGCACGGCGAGCACCCGCTTGGCCTGCGGCGCGAGCGCGGAGACGCACAGTTCGTCGAGGACGCCGGGGTCGCCCTCCGCGCGCGCGGTGACGTCGGCGAGCGCCATCCCGTCGTACCGCACGAGCGCGGCGGCCTGCCGCAGGTGCAGCGGCTGTCCGCCGACGGCGGCCACGAGACGCGCGGTGACGGCCTGTTCGGGGGCGGACAGGGGGCGGCCGAGGTCGCGGGCCAGGAGGGCGGTCGCGGCGGCCTCGGAGAGGCCCTCCAGGGCGTGCGCCTCCGGGAGCGTGGGCGTGCCGGTGGCGATCACCAGGGCGCAGCCGCGCAACGTCTGCCGGAGGTAGGCGAGTTGGGCCGCGCCGTACGTGACGTCGTCGAGGGCGACGGTCCCGTCGACGGCCCCCAGCGCCCGCGCGCACTCCTCGGTGGTGAACCTGGCGGGCCCCTGCCAGACGTAGCAGGACCGCATGAGGTCCTGGAGGAGGTCCTCCAGAGCGGTCGCGCCCACGCGCACGTACACGCTGTCCGGGACGCTCCGCAGGAGGGTCGTCCTGCCGCTGCCGCAGGGGCCGGTGAACTCGACCGTCTCGCGCGCGCGTACGCGGTCGAGTTCCCGCGACCGGCCGACCAGGTACGGCCGTTGGAGCGGCGGCGGTTGCGGCTCGGTGAGCGCGCGCGGGTACGGGGTGGTCACCGACGGCGGTACGCGCGTGAGGCGGGCGCCGTGCCGGCCGGTCAGAGAGACGGAGAGGTTGCCGAAGACGACATTGTTCATTCCTCCCCCTGGAATGAACGGGGCACCTGGCAGGCGCCGGTGTGTCCACGATCGAACCGCCACCGGCACCTGTCAAGAATGCCCGCTTTACGACCTTCTCTACGACCCCAGCACGGTCGCCAGGAACTCCCCGGTCCAGCCCAGCAGTTCACGCCCGACGAGCGGCTTCCCGCCGACCTTCGCGGTCTTCGGGCGGGGTACGAGGACCTGGTGCGCGCCCGCCTTGACGACCGTCCCCGGGTACAGCCGCTTGAGCCGCAGCTCCTGCGACTCCCGCAACTCCACGGGCGCGAACCGGATGTTGGTGCCCTGGAGGACGATCTCACCGACCCCGCACGCGCGCGCCAGCATCCGCAGCCCGGCCACCAGCAGGAGGTTCTCGACGGGCTCCGGCAACTTGCCGTAGCGGTCGGTGAGTTCCTCGCGTACGGCCCTGATGTCGTCCTCGGAGTTGGCGGAGGCGATCGACCGGTACGCCTGGAGGCGCAGCCGCTCGCCCGGCGCGTAGTCGTGCGGGACGTGCGCGTCGACCGGCAGCTCGATCTTGACCTCCAGCGGCGGCTCCTCCTCGATCTCGCCGTTCTCCAACTGCTTGCGGTAGTCCGCGACGGCCTCGCCGACCATGCGCACGTACAGGTCGAAGCCGACGCCCGCGATGTGCCCGGACTGCTCGCCGCCGAGCAGGTTGCCGGCGCCGCGGATCTCCAGGTCCTTCATCGCGACGTACATGCCCGCGCCCATCTCGGTGTGCTGGGCGATCGTGGCGAGGCGTTCGTGCGCGGTCTCCGTGAGGGGCTTCTCCGGCGGGTACAGGAAGTAGGCGTACCCGCGCTCGCGGCCACGCCCCACGCGCCCGCGCAGCTGGTGCAGCTGGGAGAGGCCGAAGGTGTCGCCGCGCTCCACGATGAGGGTGTTGGCGTTGGAGATGTCGATGCCGGACTCGACGATCGTCGTCGACACGAGGACGTCGAACTTCTTCTCCCAGAAGTCGACGACGACCTGTTCCAGGGCCTGTTCGGACATCTGCCCGTGCGCGGTGGCGATACGGGCCTCGGGGACGATCTCGCGCAGGCGCGCGGCGGCCCGGTCGATGGACTCGACGCGGTTGTGGATGTAGAAGACCTGGCCCTCGCGCAGGAGTTCACGCCGGATCGCGGCGCCGATCTGCTTCTCCTCGTACGGCCCGACGAACGTCAGCACCGGGTGGCGCTCCTCGGGGGGCGTCGTGATCGTCGACATCTCGCGGATGCCGGTGACGGCCATCTCCAGCGTGCGCGGGATGGGCGTCGCCGACATCGTCAGGACGTCGACGTTCGCGCGCAGCTTCTTCAGCTGCTCCTTGTGCTCGACGCCGAAGCGCTGCTCCTCGTCGACGATGACGAGCCCGAGGTCCTTGAACTTCGTCTCCGACGCGAACAGCCGGTGCGTGCCGATGACGACGTCCACCGCGCCCTCGCGCAGGCCCTCCAGGGTGGCCTTGGCCTCGGTGTCGGTCTGGAAGCGGCTGAGCGCTTTGACGTTCACCGGGAACTGCGCGTACCGCTCGCTGAACGTCCCGAAGTGCTGCTGGACGAGCAGGGTCGTCGGCACGAGGACGGCGACCTGCTTGCCGTCCTGGACGGCCTTGAAGGCGGCGCGCACCGCGATCTCGGTCTTGCCGTAGCCGACGTCGCCGCAGATCAGGCGGTCCATCGGGACCGTCTTCTCCATGTCGTCCTTGACCTCGGCGATCGTGGTGAGCTGGTCCGGGGTCTCCGCGTACGGGAACGCGTCCTCCAGCTCGCGCTGCCACGGCGTGTCCGCGCCGAACGCGTGCCCCGGCGCGGCCATGCGCGCGCTGTACAGCTTGATCAGGTCGGCGGCGATCTCCTTGACGGCCTTCTTCGCGCGGGCCTTCGTCTTCGTCCAGTCCGCGCCGCCGAGGCGGTGCAGGGTGGGCGCCTCGCCGCCGACGTACTTGGTGATCTGCTCCAGCTGATCGGTCGGGATGTACAGGCGGTCGCCGGGCTGGCCGCGCTTGGCGGGCGCGTACTCGACGACCAGGTACTCGCGGGTGGCGCCCTGGACGGTGCGCTGGACCATCTCGACGTACCGGCCCACGCCGTGCTGCTCGTGGACGATGTGGTCGCCGGCCTCCAGGGTCAGCGGGTCGATGCTCTTGCGTCTGCGCGCGGGCATGCGCGCGCCGTCCTTGCCGGCCGCCTTCTGGCCCGAGAGGTCGGTCTCGGTGAGGACGGCGAGCCGCAGCGCGGGGTCGACGAAGCCGTAGTCGATCGAGCCGCACGCCACGTGCACGACGGACGGCTGGATCGCGCCCAGGTCGGTGTCCAGGCGCGCGGCGATGCCCTCGCCGCCGAGGACCTCGACCGTGCGCGAGGCCGTGCCGTGGCCCTCGGTGACGAACACCGTGCGCCAGCCGTCGGCCAGCCAGCCCTTGGTGTCGGCGAGGGCCTTCGCGGTGTCGCCGCGGTAGGTCTCGGGGGCGTGCATGGAGAGCTTCAGGGTGTCCGCGTCGAGCTCTTCATCTGCGGCGAACGGGGAGACCGACCACCACATCATGTCCAGTTCGCGCGCGCGGTCCCGCACGTCCGCGATCGACCACAGGGAGGCCGCGCCGACGTCGATCGGGGCCTCGCCGCCGCCCGCCGTGGCCGCCCAGGAGGCGTGCAGGAACTCCTGCGAGGTCGCCACGAGGTCCGCCGCGCGGGTGCGCACGCGCTCCGGGTCGCAGACGACCGCCATCGCGCCCTTGGGCAGGACGTCGATCAGCAGCTCCATGTCGTCGACGAGGACCGGCGCGAGGGACTCCATGCCCTCCACCGCGATCCCCTCGGCGATCTTGTTCAGCAGCTCGCCGAGTTCGGGGTGGTCCTCGGCGAGGGCCTGCGCGCGCGTGCGGACGTCGTCCGTGAGGAGGAGTTCCCGGCAGGGGGGCGCCCACAGGCCGTGCTCGGCGACCTCCAGGGAGCGCTGGTCGGCGACCTTGAAGTAGCGGATCTCCTCGACGTCGTCGCCCCAGAACTCGACGCGCAGGGGGTGTTCCTCGGTCGGCGGGAACACGTCCAGGATGCCGCCGCGCACCGCGAACTCGCCGCGCTTCTCGACGAGCTCCACGCGCGCGTAGGCGGCGGCTGCGAGGGCCTCGACGATCTGGTTCAGGTCGGCGGTCTGACCGGTCCTCAGCGCGACCGGCTCCAGGTCGCCGAGGCCCTTGACCTGCGGCTGGAGCACGGACCGCACGGGCGCGACGACCACCGACACCGGGCCCGTCTCCGGGTCGTCCGCGCTCGGGTGCGCCAGCCTGCGCAGGACGGCCAGCCGGCGCCCCACCGTGTCGCTGCGCGGGCTCAGGCGCTCGTGCGGGAGCGTCTCCCACGCGGGGTACTCCGCGACGCCGTCCGCCGGCAGCAGCGTGCGCAGCGCCGCCGCGAGGTCCTCCGCCTCCCGGCCCGTCGCCGTCACCGCCAGCACCGGACGGCCGGACTCCCGCGCGAGCGCCGCGATGGCGAACGGGCGCGCCGCCGGGGGGCCGACCAGGTCGACATGCGTGCGGTTGCCGTCCGAGGCCGCCTGTACGGCTTCGGACAGGGCCTTGTCCTTCAGAACGGCGTCTAGCAGACCGTGCAGGCTCATGGAATCTTTCCGGTGAGGGGGACGGGGCGAACACCAACGACCCGACGCGTGTCACGGGCCGGGGGTCATCCAGCGTACGACCTGCCGCCGACAAGCGCCGGGCCTGTGGACAACCGCCGGGGTGTGGACGGGGGCGTCACCCTCGGGCCTGGGCAGTGCGAGGTGTCCTTGTTGACGCCGTGAGCCTGACAAGCGGCCTGACCTGCGAGGTCACCTCAAGGTTCCCGGGGCACCAAAAAGTGCGTTCTTCCACGTCAGGGCGGGGTTCCCTACGGTCGCCGGTATGACGATCACCCTGCTGAATCCGAACGGCCTGCCCTCCATCGACGTCTACCACCAGGTGTCGGTGGCTTCCGGAACCCGCACGCTCCATCTCGCCGGCCAGGTCGCCCGGGACACCCCGGCCGACCTCGCGGCCCAGGTCGAGCAAGCGTACGTGAGCGTCGGCACGGCCCTGGCGGGGGCGGGCGGCGCCTTCACGGACGTAGCGAAGCTCACGGTGTACGTCGTCGACTGGACGCCCGACAAGATGCCGGCGCTGCTGGAGGGCATCGCCCGGGGCGCCGCGCGCCTCGGCGTCGACCACCGGCCGCCGGCCACGCTGATCGGGGTGGCGGCGCTCGACGTACCCGAACACCTCGTGGAGATCGAGGCGGTCGCCGTCCTCGACTGAACGCGCGGGCGCCGCCGGGAGGGTCCCGACGGCGCCCGAGTTCAGTGGTGGAGGTGGGGTGTCACCACTTCGTGTAGTGGAACAGGGCAGAGGTGGTCCAGACGGCAGGGGAGCCCGCCTTCTTCCAACCCGTCGCCGCCGAGGGCGAGTTGCGGTACTTCAGCTTGTGCGTCCCCGTCCGGACCGACTTCAGGGCCGCGTGGTCGTCCACTCCGGGGAGGTTGTCGTAGCGGACCCAGTGCTTGAAGCCGCCCGCGATCGCCGACGACTCCTCGACGACGGCGTCGCTGTCACTGCCGATCGCCGTCCAGTCGGTGGGCTGGGTGGACTGCGGGTTGTTCTTCAGCCACTTGATGAGCGAGGACTTCTCCCGCATGTCCTTGGTCTGCTGGTAGTCGTGCGCCCAGGCCCGGTTCGTCCCCGTGTGCGGCGTCCCCAGCGTCACCACGTCCTCGACGAACAGCTTCTTCGGGAACCCGGACTCCTTCTTGGCGACGCCGGTCAGCGCGGCCCGGATGATGAGCCCGCCCATGGAGTGACCCACCAGGTCGACGGACTTCCCCTTCGCCGTGTAGTCCTTGTAGATCTTGTTCGCGAGCTTCTTCCCCAGGTCCTTCAGCCCGGTGTTCCGGTCCCCGCTGGCGATCCGGAAGTCACAGTTCCAGTCCCCCTTGTAGAACGCGACCCCCCGCACCTTCCCCTTCCACCGGTAGTCCTTGAGGTCCTTCCTGATGTCCTTGAAGTAGTCGTTGCAGTCGAACCTCGCCTCCCACACCGGGTCGTACCCGTGCACCAACAGCACGTCCTCATTACTGCTGTTGTTCCCCTTCGGCGTACTCACCGCCTGCGCCGGCAGCGCCGTAGCCACCACACCGAGCCCCGCGAACACCGCCGTGACAGCCGTCGCCACAACCCTCGCCCTGATCCCCATCACACGCTCTCCGTTTCCCCGTTGACCTTGGCAGAACGATCACCAGCATGGGGAGGGCCTGGCGTAAGGGGTACCTATAACTCTTCGGGGTACGAAAGGGGGTTCTTCGGGATCCGCGCGCATTGGTGACTGCGGTGTGACTGCGGTGTGACTGCGGGCGGAGCGTACCCGCCCTCCCGCTGCTGAGCCGCCTGGCGAAGGCCCTGGACGGCACGTTCAATCTAGCGCCCGCCGTGCGGAGTTGACCAAGTTCTGTGCCTGAACTCCGTACACGGCCGCCTCGTCGAGGATGTTCCAGGCCCGCCGGTAGAGGTCGATGCTGTGGACGTCGTCGAGCCACATCTCCGCATGCCAGACCTCGGTGACGACCTGGCGGTCGTCGTAGATCCAGAAGCCGGTGCCGGGTGGGGTCTTGAGCGGTGCGGTGAGGGGGACGATGCCGAGGTGGACCGTGTCGAGGCCGATGATGCCGGTGAGGCGGTCGAGTTGGGCGGCGAGGACCGCGGGTGGACAGATGAGGGAGCGGAGAACAGGTTCCCAGAGGAGGATGTGGTACTGCCTGCCCGAGTAGAGCAGTTCCTGGCGGCGCATGCGGGAGCGGACGGCGTCCTCGATGTCCCGTGGGGACTGGTGGAGTTCGGCGGAGCGGGTGAGGACGGCGCGGGCGTAGTCGGGGGTCTGGAGGACGCCGACGATCCAGGAGGACTCCCAGGCGCGCAGGACGGTCGAGTTCGCCTGGGCGTCGTTGTGCGTGTCCTGAACAGGCTTGTGTCCGGCAGCGAGTTGGCGGCGCCAGGACCGGATGTGTGACTCGAACCCGGCGAGGCGAGCGCGGAGTTCCTCGTACAGTTCCGGCTGTCCGCAGGCGGCGGCCCACTGGCGCAGGTCGTCCGGGGTGGCCGTCTGCTTTCCCAACTCCAGTTTGGAGATACGGGAGTTGGCCCAGCCGAGTTTCCGGGCGAGAGCGGTTCCGGTGAGCCGGCCGTCGGGCGCTGTAAGGCGGAGTTCACGCAGACGCAGGCCGAGTGCTTCGCGCGCTTGCTGGTAGTCCGTGCTCACCGGTCCATACTCGCCTACGCGTTGAACTCCTCGTAGGGGACGGCGTAGTGCAGGGCGATGTCCCGCAGGCGGTTGTACTGATTGACGCGTGCGGGTTCGGTGATCAGCTCGGCGCCGGTCAGCTCGTCGTCCTCGTCGAAGAGGCAGACGGCGACGAGTTGCGAGTCGAAGATCCAGAAGTCCTCGGCAGGAAGGCCGACTTGCTCGGCGTCACCGCGCCGGATGTTCCGTACGTCCTCCCCCAGCGCGGCGTTCTTCTCCGCGTGAGCGAGCAAGTAGAGCTGGCCGGGGGTCGGTTCGGCATCGACGACGCGGACGCGGCCGACGTACGCGCCGTCGTCGGTCTTGGCGCGGATGGTCCGGCTCCAGGGGGTGTCCAGGTCCCAGGCAGGAGCCTCACCCCGGCTGAACTGCGCGTAGGTGTCGGTGATTTCGTCACTCGCGTACCGCCGACGCGTCTCCAGTCGCCATGCGCTGTGCTGGAACTTCTCAAAGAGCCGGCCGAACTGCTCCGGTGCGATGAGGTGGGGTTCGGCGTCACGCCCTCGCGGGCCGAAGTCGATGAGCGTGTTCCTCGGTACGACGATGGCGACCTCGTCCTCGCCGAGGTGCTGGAGCTGGCCGAGGTCCTCCGGGGTGGTGAGCGGCGGCCCGTGGACGATGACCTCGCCGCTGTCGATGTCCTCGTGGACGGCGGGACAGCCGCCCTCTCCGCTGCCGGTGCCGTTGAAGCGCAGTCGCCGGGTCATCGTCGGGTCCTTTCGCCGAGAGGGATGGTCACCCAAGCTTGATCGGAGGTGTCTCCGCATTGCCATGGGTTCTCTTCACCGGCGCGAGAAAAACCGAGAAACATCGCGGGCAGCGCGAGAAAAATGGGGAAAACGTCCTCGCGCCACCCTCGGTGACTCCCTAGCGTCCTGGTCGTGACCAGGGAAACCAGCAGCTACGGACGCTCACAGCCGCGCGATGAAACGCGCGAACGCCGTCGGAGTGAGGAGCAGGGCGGGGCCCTCCGGGGCCTTGGAGTCACGGAGGGCGATGGCGGTGCTGAGGTCAGCGATCTCGACGCACTGCGAGTTGGTGCCGCTGTAGGAGGACTTCCTCCAGGGAGCGCCCTCGAAGTCCAGGGCGGTCGAACGGCGCCGACTGTTCGTGGTCACTGATGCAGTCCTTCCAGGTACTTGGCAAGGATCTCCCGCGACTCGTCCACGGGATACGCGATGGAAGCGATGTGACTGAACTCCGTTTCCAGGTAGTTCACTTGCGCGGGGTCCTCGGTGTGGATTCCCCCCAACTGGTTGTCGACGCTGGCCATCGCGAGCCAAGGGTGACGGAAACTCATGATAGTCAACGGTCCATCCGAGCCGTAGGCAGGGTGTGCCGTGAGCGGCAAAAGCTGGACAGTGGCATCGGGCCTCTCCGAAGCATCGAGGAGACTCCGGATCTGGTTCTTCATGAGGCCACTGTCCGTCCCGAAGCGTGCATGAAGAGCGGATTCCGGCACCAGGGCGTGGAACTTGACCGGTTCCCCCTCACGACTGAGGACGGACTGGCGGGCGATACGGACCGTCACCAGCATCTCCGCCTGCGACTTCGTGTGAGCTGTCGAAGCCCGGCTGATGATCTCCCGAGCGTAGGCAGCCGTCTGAAGCGGACCCGGGATGATCGCCGGGTGGTAGATCCGGATGCTCTCCGCCCTGGCCTCCAACTCGATGAAGTCCAGGTAGTTCGGCGCGATCCGGTCCGCGTACGGAGCCCACCATCCCAAACCCGTCGGCTCCTCGGCGACCCTCGCCACCTCCTCCACGCCGGCCGGGTCCTCGACCCTCAACTTCGCGCAGAGTTCGTGAACTTCGTCCCCGGAGACGCGGTAGAGGCCACGCTCAACGCGTGAGAGCCGCGTGGCATCCCACCCCACCATCCGCGCCGCGTCCCCCGACTTCACCGGTTCCCGCCAGCGACGCAACTGTGCGCCAACCCTTCGCCTCCAGATGGTCGGCATCGCACGTTTCTGAGTCATGGACGCATGCTGCCACTCCCTACCTGCGCAGTACAGGGCGCACATCAGTTCCCATTATCAGTTTCACCAATCTTATTGCAGAGTCACCGCCAAAAGGAGAACGCTAAGAGCACTACGGAACATCACGAGGCCGAGGCCGGAACGGGATGCACATGGACAACAACGCCCTCCTCCTGCGCACCTTCGAGGTCACGTTCCTCCCCCTGTTCACGCAGGTCCGCCACATGCGGACGATCACCGCCGCATACCTGGGCCTGTGGGACCTGTCCGCGCTGAAGGACGAAGTCCTGCTCGTCGTCTCGGAGTTGGTCACCAACGCCGTCAGACACGGCAAGGGCCTCCCGGCCACGCTGCACGTCCAGTGCTCCCACGGAGAACTCCGTATCGACGTCACCGACGAGAACCCGGCCCCAGCCAGGCGCCGCATCGCCTCCGACGCGGACGAGAACGGCCGGGGACTGGAACTCGTCGGCGCCCTCGCGAAGGAGTGGGGAGTCAGTGCCGACGGCAGGACGACGTGGTGTTCCCTCCCCCTTTCCTGAAACACGAGGAGCCTGACGATGCCGAGCAACAGCACGCCGTACCCCCAGGAGTTCACCACCCCCGAGATCGTCGACGACTGCGCCGACTGCACGGTGTTGGTCGGCAAGTGGGCCAGACACATGAGAAGGAAGACGACGGCCGGCGAGCCGAACAAGGACTACGACCCGTCGGCGGCGAGCGACGCGGCGGTCCTGTGGAAGATGCACGTCGCGAACACGCACACCGGGTCGCGGTAAGGCGCCTACTCCACCGCTACGGCTGGACCACGTACCTCGGCGTCATGGCCATCAGCTCGATTCCCCTTCTCGCCCTGGCGGTGTTGCACCGGCTCTGACCGGCCCCGCCCTCAACTGCTCAAGTCTCAGGAACAAGGAGGTCAGAGCTGTGCCCAAGGCTTTACGACCCGAAGGCGGCGCGATGCCCGAGCGTCTGTTGTATCTGCTCAAC
>NZ_JARAYJ010000060.1:0-35100 GCF_033794345.1 Streptomyces niveiscabiei | reverse complement strand
CGGCATCGCCCGACTGCACAACCTCACACTGGCCGGATGACGAAGAAACGAGCAGGTCACCGACCATGTCAGAGATCATTTACGGGACAAGTCTTAGGGGGACAGGGGGCGCACTCACCTCATCAGAAAGGAGGGAACCGGCCTCATCACTTTGGGGGAGGCGACGGAGAAGGCTTTACCGGTGACACTCGATTGCCACCTGGGACACGCTGACAGGAGACGTTCTCGAAGGAATTTCGAAGAAATCTCGTGACTTGTTGAGTCAGGAGGTGTGTGCCCGCGTACTTGTCCCCGAACGCAGGCGCCGCGTTTCGAGAATCCGGCCGGTCGACCAGCGACGGATACCACCCCCTGAACCAGAATGAGGCACGGGTATGTCCAGGGCTCTTCCGAAGTACCGCAAGCGCCGTATCACGATGATCGGCAGCGCAGCCGCCGTCGTGCTTTCCGGGGCGGTGATCGCCGGTACCGCCTTGGCCGGGCAGACGCCCGGATCGAGCGATGAATCCAGCTCCACGAAATCGGCCGCCGCGAACACCGTGAACTGTCCGGACGTCGCGGCCCAGTTCCAGGCTGTCCCCGCTGGGGCGAAGGCACCGGTGGATCGCGATCTGGCGCTTCTGGTGACGCACATTCAGGAGGCGAACAACCGTCTTGCGTCGTCGGCGGGTCAGGGTGGGGCGAACTTTGCGCGGAACGCGATTCTGAACCCGTTCAAGGACAAGCGCGTCGCCGCCATCAGCCGCATCGTGAACGCGGTCGGCGGCACGGCCGGGCAGCGGCAGGTCAACTCCCTCGCCACCTGCACCCTGAACCGGTAAGGAGCCGCCGCAGCACATCGATCAGCACCGTGGCTGCTCGGGTCCGTCCCAGCCCGAGCAGCCATGGTGCTGTCTGGAGGGCGAGGACCTCTCCGCCGGCCGAAGAGGTCCGTTCTCCCCAATGCGTAGGAGGCACCGGCCGATTCCCTGGGCACTCCGGAGGATCTTCCACTCCACTGCGCGTTCCGGCCCCGCCCACCTCGTAGCTTGATGCTTCGATCATGAACGGGCCTGGATGAAACGTGCTCACCCCTGTGGAAAAACTCCGGCTCACCCATGGCGCCGGCCGACCGCCGGCAGGCCGGCTTCCCGCCCGCCGGCAGGCCGGCTTCCCGCCCGCCGCACACCTCGGCACCGGACGTCCCCCGAACGGCTCTCCGTGGAAGAGGTCGCTGCCACCGTGCTTCGGCGTCTCGAAGTCCACGGCCCACCGGCGTTTCCTGAGCTGGTCCGGCGCCGGGCTGTGGAACCGCCTGCATGAAGACCTGCTGCGCCGTCAGGACGTGAGTCTGATCGACGTCTCCCGCCGGATCCCGACTCGGCCCACCTCCGGACCGAGACGGGCGCGAACACCCAGACCCGGGATCCGTGGAGCGCTGCGCAACGGATCCCGCGCTGCGGATCCTGCCGGGAACAGCCGGACTGCCCCTGGTCGACGACGCCCCGGCCCGCCTGACCGTCCACCACCCGACAGGCGAGCACTGCTGCTACCAGGAGTCCGGCGCAGCAGGAGCCGGACCCGAACCGGCCGCAAACGGTGCGGGGACCCGCCCTTGAGCGAGTCGGCGCCATGTCGTCCAGCCTGAGTCCCGGACCCGCCGAGTGTCCGGACGCCCGCACGGCCCGAAGATGTCGTGGCTCACGGGCCCGGACGGCTGCCGGATCGAGTTGGCGGAGTGGCCGTCCGGGCATGGCGACGGCATCGCGGCGGAAGACTTGGCCTGAGCTGTCCCTCAGCGCGGGCCGCGCACCGTCCACGAGTCGGCCCCAGGACGAAGAGGGTTCGTCAGGAGCGCACAGCGGTGGAAGACTGACGCGTATGCGAAGGCGGATGGCACGAGGAGCGGCATCCGGGGTGGGCCTACTGGTGCTGCTGGTCGTCGGCTGCTCGACGTCGGATTCACCGCCACCGGATCCGCCGTCCTCTTCGGCGAGCCGGCCCGCTGCCACCGACGCGACGAACGCGGCCTGCACCCACACCGCACCGGTTCCTTCCGCCTCCGTACCGGCCGCCGTGCGAGCCTTTGACAGGAAGGCCGAGTGGTACGGCGCCGGCGACCTGTGGGTGTCGAAACCCCGTCTTCCGGATGCCATGACCGCACCTGGGTACCGCATGAAGTACGTGTCGATCACCCTCGACGGCCAGGGGCGGGTGACCGATCGCAAGGGCGCCCCGCGGGTCGACGCCGAACGACTGGACGGATCCGGCTCCGTGCGCGGCGGTACCGGTGGATTCGCCACCGCCGAGGGTGGCCGGCACTGGTGGCCGACGGTCATCGGCTTCGGCGGACCCGGCTGCTGGCAGGTGACCGAAACCCTCGGCTCCACCGAGGTCCGGTTCACCATGCACGTCACGCCACGCTGAGCGAGCCCGTGCTCAGGCTGGGGGAGCTGCCGCCGTCGATGATCATTCGCCCCGAGCGATGAGCTGCGTAAGACACCTGATGTCAAAGGATGTTCAAAGTCTCAAGAGCGGGAAGCGTGGCGGGTGGGCAGCTTCCGGCCTGTCAAGCCAGGTGCGCTTCTGCGCGCTGTGATGTGGATCATGGGCGTTCGGTGGGCGAGCGTGCTAGAAACTTCAAGAGTCCAGGCTTTTCTGCCATAACTCCGTTACCCCCCACTTGTTTGAACGGAGATTTAGCGTGCCTTCTTTTCTCCTGTCGGAGATGTCATCCCGCTTATGCCGACCGGCCTCGGCCTTTTCCTGTTTCTCTAACTCTTCAAAATTCAGGACGAGTCGGCATGTCTTTCCCCCCTTTGAGTGACCTCGAGTCGGATGCTTTCCGATGCCTTTCCGTCGGTTCGACCAGCAACGGCTGTGACTTGTATCAACGCTTTCAGCAAGCCGCCTTCGAATGGCGGGAAGGGCGGCCCGAGCGCGGCTTCGACGCGCTGGCCAATCCCCTTCGGAAAGCGTCGAAAGACCCGGCGTGCGACTGCGAGGTGAACTTCAAGATATTCCTCGCCAGCGGATTCGCGCACGTTCGGGAACTGGACCGGGCACGGGAAATCCTGTACCGCCAGGACCTGCCCGACCCGCACGACAGGGAGAGCGACCTGGTGAAATTCATGGCCGCCCGCGCTCTGCTCGCCTACACGAGCGGGGAGACGGAAGTCTCGGCCGTGCTGAGCAGGAGCCTGCTGGAACGCGTCAAACGCCCCTGCCCCGCGTGGCCGGTCGCGCATTTCCTGCTGACACTGATCAGCCTGCGCAGCGGTGACCTGAAGGCCACCTCGTCGTACGTCAAGGAGCTCACCGACGACGCGCTCATGGGGCGCGCCTCCGGCTGGGCGGGCCACACCGCCTGGGCGACCGCGCGCGTACGGGAAGCCACCTACGGCGCCGAGGCCGCCGCACCGCTCGTCGCGGAACTCGTCGGCTTCGGCCCGGTCAGCCGGAGCGTGCTCGTCTCCCACCCCGAAGCCGCGGCCTGGCTGGTGCGGCTGGCGCTGAGGACCGACCAGAAGGCCCTGGCCCGCCAGGGCGCGGAGGCGGCGCAGCGGCTCGCCGTCGCCAACCCGCGGATCCGTTCGCTGCGCGCGGCGGCCTCGCACGCGAAGGGGCTGGAGTCCCGGAATCCGGGCGACCTGTGGCGCGCTGTCGAAACGCACAAGGACTCCTGGGCGCGGGCGTCCGCTCTGGAGGACATCGCGGTGCTGATGCACCAACAGCGGCAGACTGTGGACGACATCGCCCCGGTGCTGGAACGGAGCGGCGACGCCTACCTCGCGGTCGGCGCCTTCCGCGACGTCCAGCGCGTCAAGAACCGGCTGTGGAACCTCGGGGTGCGCAGCCGCGCCACGCGCTGGCCCACTCTCCCCAGCAGCGAGGTGAAGAACCTGACCAGGTCCGAGACCGCGGTCGCCGAACTGGTGGCCCAAGGGCTCACCAACAGCCAGGTCGCCTCCCAGCTCTCCCTCTCCCGCCACACCGTGGCCTTCCACCTGCGGAAGGTGTTTCTCAAGATCGGCGTCACTTCGCGCATAGAACTCGTCCGGGTCTGGGACGACGCCAGCGCCCGCTGAGGAAAACCCGGAAACCCCGGAAACCCCGGAAGACCAGGGAAACCCGGGAAAACGTCGACAAGAAGGAGATGAAGGGATGTCGGCTGTCGAGCCGGAAGACAATGCGTGGATACGGCGGTTCCATCAGGCACCGGAAGCACGGACACGGGTGCTGTGCCTTCCCCACGCGGGCGGATCGGCCAGTTCCTATTACTCGCTGTCCGCCGCCCTGTCGCCCGCGGTGGAGGTCTGCGCCGTGCAGTACCCGGGGCGCGGGGAGCGGATCAACGAGGACCCGGTGAACAGTCTGGAGACGCTGGCCGATCACATCGTCGATGCCCTCGCCCCGCTGCCGGGCCGGCGCCTGGTGCTGTTCGGGCACAGCATGGGAGCGGCGGTCGCCTTCGAGGTCGCCCGGCGCCTCGAAACACGGGGCGACGCGCCCTCGGCTCTCTTCGTCTCCTCGCGGCGTGCCCCGTCACGCCCGCGTGCCGAGCGGTTCCACCTCCTGAGCGACATCGAACTGCTCAAGGAAGTCAGGAGACTCAACGGGACGGATTCCGGGGTTCTCGCCGACGACAGCGTGCTGAGCCTTTTCCTCCCGGCCATCCGCGGCGACTTCACCGCCAGCGAGACGTATTCCTGCCGGCCGGATTCCGCGCTCACCTGCCCCGTCTTCGCTTTCTTCGGCGACCAGGACAGAGACCTGACCTACGACGACCTGGAGGCGTGGCGGGACCACACGACCGGTGATTTCGACCTGACGGTCTTCCCCGGCGGGCACTTCTACCTCGGCGATCAGGTGGCGGCGGTCGCCCAGGCCGTCCTGACGAGGATTCAGCCCGACGGCCGCTGACACCGACGGCGCCGGTCACGGCGGTACGCGGCTCCGCTCCTCACGGGCCTGCCCGGCCGGGCACCCGGGGCGCGGAGCCGGCGTCCGCCGGGGCCGGGAGGGCCGCGACCGCCCGGACGGGGGACAGGAGCAGGGAGCAGCCGGCGACGATGATTCCGGCGGCGCCCAGGACGAGGACCGGCAGCGTGCCGAGCCAGGTGCCGAGCGCCCCGCCGAGGAAGGCCCCGGCGGGTGCCACCCCCATGACCACCATGCGGATCGAGGCGTTCATCCGGCCCTGAAGCCGGTCGGGGGTCAGGGCGGTGCGCAGACTGCGCTGGTTGACGTTGTAGACGATCACGATCACGGAGTTGACGAAGTACACGGCGACGATCATGAAGGGGGCGGCCCGGGAGGGCGCGAGAGCCGTGGCCGGGATCAGCAGCGCGGCCGGACCCGCCAGAAGCAGCGAGCCGACGACCGTACGGCCCGGCCCCAGACGGCGGCTGACCCGGCCGGCGACGAGCGCACCGGCCAGCGCCCCGGCGCCCGACGCGGAGAACACGAGGCCGATGGAGACGGCCGGCAGGTCCAGGGTCCGGGTGAGGAAGAGCAGCAGGACCGGCTCGATGACGAAGGTGAAGAAGTTGAAGACAGTGGTGGCCAGGACGATCCTGCGGATCACGGGATGCCCGAAGGCCGCCCGGACGCCCTCGCGGACCTCCTGGAGCACACCCGGCCGCGCGTCGTGGACCCGCCGCTTCGCCTCCCGGTGCCGGATCCGGACGGTGAACGCTGCGGACAGCAGGTACGCCGCCGAGTTGAACAGCAGCGTCAGCGGCGCCGAGACGAGTTGGAGCACCACTCCGCCCAGCGCGTTGCCGCCGATGCCGGAGGCGGAACTGCTCAGCTCCAGCTTGCTGTTGCCCTCGATCAGCTGATCGCGCCCGACCAGCGAGGGCAGGTACGCGGTGCTGCCGATGTCCGAGACGACGGTGCACGACCCGATGCACAGGGCCACGACGAGGAGCAGGGGCACCGACAGCACGCCGAGGAACCAGGCCACCGGAACGGCCAGGAGCAGACCGGCGCGGACGAGGTCGCTCAGGACCAGCAGGGGCAGCTTGGGCCGGCGGTCCAGCCAGACCCCGGCGGCCAGGCTGATCACCAGGTAGGGCAGGTACTCCATCGCCACGAGCGAGCCCATCTCCAGCGGGGTGGCGTGCAGCGTGCGGCTCGCGATGAGAGGGACGGCGATCGCGGTGATCCGGGCTCCGAAGAGCGACGCCGTCAGCCCGAACCAGAGGTTGCGGAAGTCCGCGTCCCGCCACAGCCCGCCCCGGCGCATCAGCTCACCCCGTCGCGGACCGTGCCCAGTACGTCCGTCACGCCGCCCCGACCCCGCACGGACACTCACTCCGCGACAGGGACCGACGCGCGCGGCTCCAACCGGACCGGCAGCGTACGGAATCCGTTGACGACGATGGAGTCCAGGCGTTCGGCCTCCTCGTACGGGACGAGCCGGTGCACCTGGCCGGTCAGCTCCCGCAGCACGGCCCGGATCTCCAGCTTGGCGAGCTGGACGCCGATGCAGTGGTGGGGCCCGCTGCCGAGCGAGAGGTGCCGGTTGGGCGTCCTGGTCAGGTCGAACCGGTCCGGGTCGGGGAACTCGTCCGCGTCCCGGTTGGCCGAGGGCAGCCACAGCACCACACGGTCACCGCGCCGGATCCGCTGCCCGCCGATCTCCGCGTCCCGGCGCGCGGTGCGCACGAGGTGCGTGGCACTGGCCGTCCAGCGCAGGATCTCGTCCACGGCCGTGGGGATCACCCGGTCGAAGTCGCCTTGGAGCAGGGCCCACTGATCCGGGTGGCCGATCAGCGAGTGGATGCCGCCGGACAGCGCGATCCGGACGTTCTCGGTCCCGCCGACCAGCAGGTTGTCGCAGTTCAGCACCACCTCCTCCAGCGGGAGGAGCCGGCCCTCGAACTCGATCCCGGCGAGCACGCTCACCAGGTCGTCGCCCGGCCGTTCGCGCCGCTTGAGCGCGAGGGAACTGAAGTACTCGAGGATCTCCAGATGCGCGATGCTGCGCTCGACCGCGCTCGTCGCGCAGAACGCGTCCATCGACCAGCCGGTCACCGCCGCCCGGTCGCCGGCCGGGATGTCGAAGAACGTCCACACCACGTCCAGCGGAAGCCGCGCCGCGACCTCGGTGACGAAGTCGACCCGGGACGCCGACACCGCCTCGGACACGATGGCGCGCGCGGCGGTCTCCATCGACTCGGTCAGCAGCCGGAGATTGCGCGGCGCGAACCACCCGGCGACCGCGGAACGCAGCGTGGCGTGCCGCGCGTCGTCGGACAGCGCGAGCGTCTTGTCGCTGCCCGGGTCGTCGCCCTGCGCCACCGGCCGCAGCAGGATCCCGGACGACGACGTGAAGGTGTCCGCGTCCCGGAGGACCGCCTTGATGTCGGCGTACCGCGTCAGCGACCAGACCGGGCCGAACTCCCCGGCGTCATGCGCGAGAACCGGGGCGTTCTCGCGCATCCACCGCCAGACCTCGAAGGGGTTCCCGGCCCGGTAGGTCGCGCCGTCCACGAGCGAGCTGATGTCGTGTTCCATGTCCATTTCCATGCGAGGGCCCTCATGTTCGCGAAGCGGCTGGAGCGGCGCACTGCGACGTGATGAAGCGCGCCAGACGGGAGATCCCTTCGGCGATGTCCGGCGGCGAGAGGTAACTCACCGAGAGCCGCAGCGCGTTCTCCCCGCCGCCGTCCGGATAGAAGTAGGACATGGGCGTCCAGATGACCCCGAACTCCTCGGCGGAGCGGGCCAGGGCCGCTTCGTCGGCGGTGAAGGGCACCGTGACGGTGAGGAAGAAACCGCCCGTGGGCCTGTTCCAGCCGACGCCGAGCGCGGTCCGCTCCGGCGCGGGGAAGGCCGCGTCGAGCCGCTCCAGCACGGTCCGCATCGCCTCGCCGTAATGGGCCGCCGCCTCCACGCCGTGCTCCGTGGCACGGCCGTCGGCGGAGAGCAGCATGCCCGCGACGACGGCCTGCGTGACCGGTGACGTGTTCACCGTCACCATGCTCTTGAGCTTGGCGAGTTCGTCCGCCAGCAGCACCCGCGCACCCGTCGTCTCGTCCACGACGGTCTGGTCCGCGACGGCGAAGCCGACCCGGGCTCCCGGGAAGAGGGTCTTGGCCAGCGAACCCAGGTGCACGACCCGCCGGTCGCGGTCGAGGGACTTGAGGGTCGGCAGCCGCTCGCCGGGGCTCACCAGCCGGTAGGGGCTGTCCTCCAGGAGCAGGAAGTCCTCGCCGGCCGCGAGGTCGAGGAGTTCCCGTCGCGTGGCCAGGGGCAGGGTCGCCCCGGACGGGTTGGCGTGGTCGGGCACCAGGTAGAAGGCGCGCGGCCGGCGCCCCCGCGCCCGCTCCCGGCGCACGGCCGCCCGCACGTCGGCGCAGCGCAGCCCCTGCGGGCCCTCGGGGACCGCGGTCACCTCGGCGTCCAGCAGCCGCGCCGCGCCGGTGGCGCCGACGTAGCAGGGGCTGGAGACGAGCAGGACGTCCTGCGGGCCCGAGATCAGGGCGCGGATCGCCAGGAGCAGCGCCTCCTGGCAGCCGACGGTCACGACGACGGATGCCGCCGGGACGTCGATGCCCTCGTGCTCACGCAGCCAGTCGGCGATCACCTCGCGGATCTGGCCGGCCGTCGGACCGTACTGGAAGAGGGACGAGCGCACCTGGTCGGGGGAGGCGCCGGCGGCCTCCAGGTGGTCGAGGTAGCGGCGCAGGTTCTTGAAGACGTCCTCGGTGTCGAAGAAGCCGTCGTAGGGACGGCCCGGAGCGAACGAGACGGCCGCCGGGTAGCGGTCGGTGATCTCGTTGAGGAAGGTCATCGTGTCGAGCAGCGGGTCCCGCAGACTGCCGTGCAGGTCCGCCTTGCGCAGGTCGTGGGCGGGGAGCGGGGCCGGGGCGGACGGGCGCGGCGGCGTGGCCGGGGGCCGCGGGCCGAGGAGGGCGGGCGCCACGTCGTCGGCCGAGGGCGTGCCGGTGAGGACCATCGCGTCCGCCAGCTCGCCCGCCAGGATGTCCAGCACATGCTGGGCGCCGACCTCCCGCGCCACGGCCAGGCCGTGCAGGACGGGCCGGCCCACCAGCACCCCGTCGGCCCCGGACGCCAGAGCCGCCAGGACGTCCGTCCCCCGGCGCACCCCGCTGTCCAGCAGCACCGGACAGGCACCCGCGACCGCCGCCGCGACCTCGGGCAGCACCTCCAGGGTGGCCGGCGCGCCGTCCAGCTGGCGTCCGCCGTGGTTGGACACCACGATGCCGGCCGCCCCCGAGGACAGCGCCAGCCGTGCGTCGGACGCCGTGAGAACCCCCTTGACCAGCACCGGAAGTGAACTGACGCCGCGCAGCCACTCGACGACCGACCAGTCGAGGGCGGGCGCGAACTCGGCGCGCGCGTGGTCGCCGGGGGAGGAGTACTCGCCGTCGGGAAGGTTGACGGGCCCGATGTCCTTCGGGAGCCGGAAGCGGTTGCGCAGGTCCCGGTGGCGGCTGCCCAGGATGGGGGCGTCGACGGTCAGGACCAGGGCCTCGAAGCCGGCGCTCTCGGCGCGTGCGACGAGGTCCCGGGTCAGGGAGCGGTCCCGGAAGCAGTACACCTGGAGCCACAGCGGGCCGCCGGCCGCCGCCTCGATGTCCTCGAAGGTGCGGCTCGCGAACGTGCTCACCACCAGGGGCACCCCGGCGGCCCCGGCGGCCCGCGCCGTCGCGACCTCGCCGGCCGGGTGGACCAGCCGGTGGTAGGCCATGGGGGCGACGGCCAGCGGGGTGCGCCAGGTACGGCCGAGGACCGTGGCCGTGAGGGAGGGGCGGTCCGTGCCGGACAGCGCCCGGGGGAACAACCGGACCCGGTCGAAGGCCGCCCGGTTGGCGGCGAGGGTGCGTTCCTCGCCCGCGCCTCCCTCGATGAAGTCCCAGACACTGCCCGGCAGCATCGTGCGGGCCCGCCCGGCGTAGTCGGTCAGGGTGAGCATGTCCACGGCCGCGGCACGGCCGGCGGGGCCGGTCACGAGGCGGCGAGCCGGTCGCGCTCGACGGCCTCGTACAGGGCTCGGATGTTCGCGCTGCCGAACCCCCGCGAGCCCTGACGCTGGATCAGCTCGAAGAAGAGGGTGTTGCGTTCGAACGGCGACTTGGTGAACAGCTGCATCAGATGCCCCCACTCGTCACTGTCGGCGAGCACCTGGGCGTCCCGCAGGTCCTCGATCCGGTCCGCGAGGTCGGGCAGGCGCGCGCTCAGCATGTCGTAGTAGCTGTCCGGCGTGCTCAGGAAGTCCGCGCCCCCGCCCCGCAGCCCGCGTACGGCGGAGACGATGTCGTCGACGAGGAACGCCAGATGCTGCACGCCGGGACCCCCGTTGCGGTCCAGGAAGGCGTCGAGCTGGCCGGAGCCCTTGTCGGGGTCGGGCGCGACCAGGGTGAAGGTGACGTTCTCCGACGCGCCGCGCACCACGACGGAGTCCATGGCCTGCCCGCCGAGCGCCACGTACTCGGCCGAATAGCGCGTGAAGGCGAAGGCGTCCCGGTAGAAGTCGGCGTACTCGCCGAGCCGGCCGCCCTCCACACAGACCGCTATGTGGTCCAGCAGCCGGACGGGCCGCGGCGAGGGCGGGGCGGCGGCCTCGACGGGCACCCAGCGGCCGGTGGGCGGCATCCGGCCGGGGTCGCCCTCGGTAAGCGGCAGCAGGGTGTGCCGTACGTCCCCGAACCCCGACACGACCGGCGCGCCGTAGGGCGAGCCGAGGCCGGTCGCCCCGGCGGCCACCGCGCGCTCGACGGCAGCCGGGACGTCGTCGCAGGTCAGGGCGATGTCCGCGATGCCGTCGCCGTGCCGGTCCAGGAAGTCCCGCACCGCCGGTCCCGACGTCACGGCGAGCCGCAGGCCGCCCTGGAGCAGCAAGGTGGAGGAACGGCCGGCGTCCTGGGACTCCGCGACCCGCGCGAATCCCAGGCCGGTGAAGTAGTCGATCGTGGACGCGCGGTCCTGTGTGTAGAGGTCGAGATAGGCGATGCCGTGCACAGTCATGGGGGGTCTCCGTACGTGGTGGGGGGCCGCGACCGCTACCGGTCGCCCTCGCCGGCCGCGCTCATGGCGCGGACGAGGCTCGCGGGGCGCATGTCGGTCCACTCGCGCTCGATGTGGTCCAGGCAGGCGGCGCGGGGGGCCGGGCCGTGCGCGGTGTGCCAGCCCGCCGGGACGTCGGCGAAGGCGGGCCACAGCGAGTGCTGGTTCTCGTCGTTGACCAGGACGAGGAACGTGCCGTCCTCGTCGTCGAAGGGGTTGTCGGCCACAGGGTTTCCTTCTCTCTTCAGGGTTTCGCGGCGCTGCCGCGTGCCGGCTCGCCGGCGTTCTTCAGGGCGCGCAGCGCGGTGAGTTCCTCGGGGGTGGGCGGTTCGGTGACGCCCAGGGGGTCGGCGACGCGCAGGTCCCAGCCCGTCGCGGCCCGTACCTGGTCCGCCGTCACCCCGGGATGCACCTCGGTGAGGACGAGCTCCGCCGTCGCCGGATCCGGCCGCAGGACGCCCAGGTCGGTGATGACGGCGACCGGCCCGGCGCCGGGCAGACCGAACCGCTCGCGGTCACCGGGCCCCGAGCCGTGCCCGAAGGTGGTCACGAAGTCCGCCTTCGCCACGAAGTTGCGGAGGGTGTGCCGCACCACGATCAGGACACCGCCGCAGTGCGCGGCGATCTCGGGCGCGCCGCCGGCACCGGGCAGGCGTTTCTCGGGCAGGCCGGGACCGCGGTCCACGACGGTGCTGTTGATGTTGGCGAACCGGTCCACCTGAGCGGCGCCCAGGAAACCGATGTCGATACGGCGGCCCTGGATCCAGTAGTTGAACATCTCCGGCATCGGGATCACCAGGTCGGCGGTCTCCGCGAGTTCGCCGTCGGCGATGGACAGCGGCAGCCGGCTGGGCTTGGAGCCGATGACGCCCGACTCGTAGATCACGACGAGGTCCGGATGGTACGTGCGGCGCGCGAGGTTGGCCGCCGTGCTGGGGATGCCGACGCCCGCCAGACAGGTCCTGGCCCCGGCCAGCGCCCGGGCGGCGCAGACCTCCATCAGCTCGTCCCCGGTGACGGCGAGCCCGTCGGTGGATGTCGCGGTCATCGGGCGGTGGCCCCCTCCGTGCGCAGGATGTTCTCCTCGACCCAGCTCCCGAAGACCTCCCGGTCCCGGGACACCTCGCTCCACGCCCGGTAGTAGTCGTTGTCGCGGCTGCTGTACCCGGCGGCGTACGACGGGTGGGCGCCGCCGGGGACGACCGCGACGGCGTCGACGACCCAGGCGGGCAGGGTGACCGCGCCCGGCAGCGGGGTGAGGCGGTCCACCAGCTCCTCCACCGTGACCAGCACCCGGTCCGCCGCGAGGACCGCCTCCTTCTGCACCCCGAGCAGACCCCAGAGCTGGACGTTGCCGGCCCGGTCGGCCCGCTGGGCGTGGATGACGGTGACATCCGGGTTGAGGGCGGCGACCGCGGTCAGCTCCTCGCCGGTGAACGGGCAGACGACGGGGGCGACGGAGCCGGTGCGTGCGGCGATGTCGTTGCCCCGGTAACCGCGCAGGACGGCGAACGGCAGCCGCGAGGCGCCCGCCACATACCGGTTGACCATGCCGGCGTGGCTGTGCTCGTCCAGCTCCAGCGGGCGCGGCCAGCCGTTCTCCACCGCGTCGCGCAGCCGGTGCAGCGAGCCCACACCGGGACTGCCGCCCCAGGAGAAGACGAGCTTGCGGGCCGCCCCCACGCCGATGAGCTGGTCGTACAGGAGGTCCGGGGTCATCCGCACCAGCGTGAGGTCGGTGATGCCCTGGCGGATGATCTCGTGCGCCGCGCGGAAGGGGATCAGATGCGTGAAGCCCTCCAGGGCGACGGTGTCGCCGTCGTGGATCAGCTTGGCCACGGCGTCGCTCAGATCGTGGATCTCAGACATGGTCCTCGCTCGGGAACGGTGCGGTCGGGGGAGAGGCGTCCGGGCTCACGCCGGATCGAGCCGGTCGGCGTGCACACGGGCCAGTCCGGCCGGGGTGGGGGTGTGGAAGACGTCGCGCAGGGTGATGCGGGTGCCGCCGAGCTGGGTCTGCGCGCGGGCGGCGAGGCGGACGGCGGTCAGGGAGTTCCCGCCGAGCGCGAAGAGGTTGTCGTCGATCCCGACACCGGGGATGCCGAGGAGGTCGGCGAACAGGGCGCACAGGGCTTCCTCGTCGGGGGTGCGGGCGGGGCGCGAGGCGCTGAGGGCGGCGAGGTCGGGGGCGGGCAGGGCCCGGCGGTCGAGCTTCCCGTTCGGGGTCAGCGGCAGGGCGTCGAGGACCACGCACGCGGCGGGGACCATGTGCTCGGGCAGATGGCGGGCCGCGAACTCCCGTATCTCCGGCCCGTCCGGCACGCTCCCCGCGACCGGGGTGACATAGCCGGTCAGACGGCGGCCGACGGGGTCCTCGTGGACGGCGACGGCGGCCTGCGCGACCCCGGGATGCCGGGCCAGGACGGCCTCGATCTCGCCGAGTTCGATACGGAACCCGCGGATCTTGACCTGGTCGTCCGCGCGCCCCAGGTAGTCCAGCCGCCCGTCCTGGCGCCGGCGCACCACGTCCCCGGTCCGGTACATGCGCTTACCCGGCTCGAAGGGGCAGGCCACGAACCGCCCGGCGGTCAGCCCCGGACGCCGGGCATACCCGCGCGCGAGGCCCGCACCGGCCACGTACAGCTCACCCGGCACGCCCGGCGGGACCAGACGCAGGGCCGGGTCCAGGACGTACAGGCGGGTGTTGGCCACCGGCCCGCCGATCGGCACCGGGCCCTCACCGGTGACCTCCCGGCAGGCGGTCACATCGACCGACGCCTCGGTGGGGCCGTACAGGTTGTGGACCGGCACGTCCAGCACGGCCGACAGCCGGGCCACGGCCGACGCCGGCAACGCCTCCCCGCTGCACATCACCCACCGCAGACCCGTGCACCCGGCAGCCGCCGGTTCCTGCGCGAAGACCTCCAGCATCGACGGCACGAAATGCGCCCCCGTGACCTGCGCGGCGGTGATCAGCTCGGCGATGTAGCGGGCATCGCCCTGGCCCCCGGGCCGCGCGAGGACGACGGCCGCGCCCGCAGCCAGCGGCCACAGCAGCTCCCGTACCGACACGTCGAACGTCACCGGCGTCTTGTGCAGCAACCGGTGCCCCGGCCCGACCGGGAACTCGGCCTGCAACCACGACACGTAGTTCACGACCCCCCGGTGCGGCACCACCACACCCTTCGGCCGCCCCGTCGACCCCGAGGTGTAGATGACATAGGCGGGGTGCCCGGGTCGGAGTCCGACGGCCGGGGCCGCGGCCGGCTGTCCGGCGATCCCGGCGGCTGCGGGGCCGTCGAGCGCCACCACCTCCACCCCCGCCACCACGGGCAGTTCACCTGCGGCGGCCGTGGTCAGCACCAGCGCCGGGCGGGTGTCCTCCAGCGTGAACGCCGTCCGCTCCACCGGATACGCGAGATCCAGCGGCAGATACGACGCCCCCGACAGGAGCACCCCCAGGATCGCCACCACCATCTCCACACCGCGCGGCACCGCCACCGCGACCACATCCTCCGGACCCACCCCGCGCCCCCGCAGCCAGTGGGCCAGCCGGCTCGCGCGCGCGTCCAGCTCCCGGTAGGTCAGCGGCGCCTCGTCCCCGTCCGGACCCACCACCGCCACCGCGTCCGGCGTCAGCGCCACCTGACGGCGCCACAACTCCACCCAGCTGTCGCCCGGCACCGCGCACCCGGTCGCGTTCCACCCGTCGAGCCGCTCACGCTCACCCTCCACCAGCAGATCCACCGAACCCACCCGCACCTCCGGATCGGCCACCACCTGCTCCAGCACCCGCAGGAACCGCTCCTGATGCCCCGCCACACCCGCCGCACTCCACTTCTCGGGGTTGGCGAGGAACGACACCAGCATCCGGTCGCCGCTGACGCAGAAACCCGTCATCAGGTCGACCGGGCAGGCGAAGAAGATCTCGCGCCGCGTCGGGTGGCCGTCGAGCTCCAGGTCGCCGCCGGAGATGATGTTCACGGTGACGCCCGGGAGTTCCTGGCCCGCCGAGGTCGTGCCGACCTCGCGCACGAGGTGCTCGTTGCGGAAGCGCTGGTGGCGCATCACCCGCCGCACCTCGTCCGCCGCCTGCCGGGCGAGCGCGGTGAACGGCGCCTCACCGTCGACGCGCAGCCGCAGCGGCAGGATGTTCGACAGCACGCCCGGAGTGGCCTGGGCGACCGGCGTCACCCGGGCGCTCACCGGCAGGTTCACCACGACGTCCGCCGTGCCGTTCAGCGCGCCGACGTACGCCGCCACCGCCGCGATGAGCACGGCGGAGCGCCGCACCCCGGCCGCGTCGGCCGCCCGGTTCAGCCCGGCCAGCCCGACGCCCACCTGCCCGGCCCGCACACAACCCCGGGTCACCTCGGCCGCGTTCCAGCCGACGCCGGGCCCGCCGGCCAGCAGCGACGGGCTGAGGCCCTCCTCGGCCCGCGCCAGCCAGAACCGCCGGTCGGCGTCGTGGTCGGCGGACTCCTGGTACGCCAGCTCCTCGTCGACCAGGCCGGCCAGGGAGCCGTATCCGGGGTCCGGGACCGCCTCGCCGCGCACCAGGGCGCGGTAGACCTCCGCGACCCGCCGTTCGACGAGGGTGAACGCCGAGATGTCGCCCATGATCTGGTGGTACTGCTGATGCCACCGGAAGTGGTCCGGGCCCAGGACGAGCAGCGCGTAGTGGAACAGCGGCCCCCGGTCGGTGGGGTAGGCGCGGTTCCAGTGGGTGTCGACCCAGGCGTCGGCCGCCGCGCGCGGATCGGGCGCGCCGGACAGGTCGACGACCGTCAGCTCCCAGGCGAGCGACGGATCCGCCACCTGCCGCACCAGCGGGCCGTCGGAGACGAAGTACGTGTGCAGGGAGTCCGTCTCCGAGACCACCCGCCGCAGCGCGGCCTCGAACGCCGGCAGATCCAGCGGGCCGAATATCTCCCGCTCCACCGACGCGATACGGGGATTTCCCAGAATCTGGAGCGAGAGCCAGATCTCCAGTTGCGCGGCGGTCAGGGGCAAGGCGGTGTGCTTGTCCAGCTCAGGCATGGCACCTCGTCTCTTTCGCGTGCCTACCGGACCGACACTGGCACGGCCGGACCGCGCCGCACATCACCTACCTGAATAGTCGGCGACCACTACCAAGGCTGGTGATGCGGAAGGGCACAGGCCCGCCCCTAGACTGACGAAATCCCAGCACAGCGGGTATGCCGCAGAGTCGCTCCGCATAAGTGAGAAACGAGTGGTTGTGCAGGAAATAGTGAGTGCCGTTCTCTCCGAGAACGCGACAGCCGCCGATTTCGCCGGAATGCGAATTCCGGAGAGTTACCGGGGGACCGTCGTCCGGAAATCCGATACCGATGCTTTCGAGGGAATGGCGACGGCCGACAAGGACCCGCGCAAGACCCTGCACGTCCAGGACGTCCCGACCCCCGAACCCGGCCTGGGCGAGGTCCTGGTCGCGGTCATGGCCAGCTCGGTGAACTACAACACCGTGTGGTCCTCGATCTTCGAACCCGTCCCGACCTTCCGCTTCCTGGAGCGCTACGGCAGGCTCGACGACCGGGCCCGCCGCCACGACCTGCCCTACCACGTCCTCGGCTCCGACCTCGCCGGCGTGGTCCTGCGCACCGGACCGGGCGTCAACGCCTGGGCGCCCGGCGACCGGGTGGTCGCGCACTGCCTGTCCGTCGAACTGGAGAGCGCCGAGGGTCACGGGGACACCCTGCTCGACCCGCAGCAGCGGATCTGGGGCTTCGAGACGAACTTCGGGGGCCTGGCCGAACTGGCCCTGGTGAAGGCGAACCAGCTGATGCCGAAGGCACCCCACCTGAGCTGGGAGGAGGCCGCCTCGCCGGGCCTCGTCAACTCCACCGCCTACCGGCAGCTGGTCTCCCGCAACGGCGCCGGGATGAAACAGGGCGACAACGTCCTCATCTGGGGGGCCAGCGGCGGACTCGGCTCCTTCGCGACCCAGCTCGCCCTGGCCGGCGGCGCCTTCCCGGTGTGCGTGGTCTCCTCCCCCGAGAAGGCGGAGATCTGCCGCGCGATGGGCGCCGAGGCCGTCATCGACCGCAGCGCCGAGGGCTACCGGTTCTGGAAGGACGAGCACACCCAGGACCCGAAGGAGTGGCGGCGCCTGGGCACCCGCATCCGCGAACTGACGGGCGGCGAGGACATCGACATCGTCTTCGAACACCCCGGACGCGAGACGTTCGGCGCCAGCGTGTACGTCGCCCGCAAGGGCGGCACGATCGTCACCTGCGCCTCGACCTCCGGCTACACCCACGAGTTCGACAACCGCTACCTGTGGATGTCCCTGAAACGGATCGTCGGCACGCACTTCGCGAACTACCGGGAGGCCTGGGAGGCCAACCGCCTGGTGTGCAAGGGCCGCATCCACCCCACCCTCTCGCAGGTGTTCCCGCTGTCCGACGTCGGCGAGGCCGTGCACCAGGTCCACCGCAACCTGCACCAGGGCAAGGTGGGCGTGCTGTGCCTGGCGCCCCGCGAAGGACTCGGTGTCACCGACCCGCAGCTGCGCGCCCGCCACCTGGACGCCATCAACCGCTTCCGCTGACCGCGCCGGCCCTCTCGCCGCCTCGCTCACCCCGCCGGGCCGCGACCGCCCGCGAAGCGACCTGAACCTCATCCGAAGATCCCGAGATCCGAAGAGATACGGTGACATGCCCGAGCACACGAAGCGCTCCGCCCTGCCCCTGACGGCCGCCCAGCTGGAGATCTGGCTCTCGGCGCAGATCCGCGGCGTCGACCCCGTCTTCTCGACGCAGCGCGAGATCTTCGGGCCGGTGGACCCGCCGCTGTTCACCAGGGCGCTGCGGCAGGTCGTCACGGAGACCGACGCCCTGCACACCCGCTTCGTGGCCGAGGACGGACAGGTACGCCAGATCCCGGACCCGGACCTCCAGTGGGAGCCGGTCGTCGTCGACCTGTCCGCCGAGGCCGACCCGCGCGCGGCGGCCGACGCGTGGATCGACCGCCACTGGGAGCGCCCCTACGACGTCACGCGCGGACCCCTGTTCGCGTTCGCGCTGCTCAGGCTCGCCCCGGACCGCTTCCTGTGGCACCAGCAGTACCACCACCTGATCAGCGACGCGATCGGCGCCTCGCTGGTGGAGCACCGGGTCGCGGAGGTCTACCGGCGGCTCGTGGACGGTGAGCCCACCGGCTCCCCGTCCTACGGCTCGGTCGCCGCGCTCGCCGACGAGGAGAGCGCCTACCTCGCCTCCGAGGAGTTCACCGCGGACCGCGCCTACTGGCTCGACCGGGCGGCCGGGGGACTGGTCCCGTCCGTCCTCGGCTCCGAGGACGGCGCCCGGCCCGACCCGCACGGGCCCGACGTCGTGCGCGGCAGCCTGCGCACCGAGCACACGACGATCGACGTGGCCGGGCTCCACCGCGTCGCCGACGCGGCCGGGGTACGGCGCTCGGCGGTGCTCTTCGCCGCCGTCGCGGCCTACGTCAGCGCCGTCACCGGCGAGACCGAGGTGGTCGTCAACCTGCCCGCGGGCGCCCGCACCGGACCCGTGGGCCGGACCACGCCCGGGGTGGTGGCGAACGTCCTGCCGCTGCGGGTCCGCGTCGAGCGGGCGGAGCCCTTCGCCCAGCTCGCCCGGCGGGTCGCGGACCTGATCCGGGAAGCCGTCGGGCACCAGCGCTTCCGCAGCGAGTTCCTGGCCCGTGAAGCGGACGCCGAGGCCGGTGCCGCCGCGCCCGGCCGGATGCGGCAGGGCGTGCTGGTCAACATCATCGCCGCCGGAGGGGACCTGGACTTCGCGGGCCACCGCACCGAGCGGGAGATCACCTTCGCCCGC
The DNA here is from genome assembly GCF_033794345.1 of Streptomyces niveiscabiei. NCBI lineage: Bacteria > Bacillati > Actinomycetota > Actinomycetes > Kitasatosporales > Streptomycetaceae > Streptomyces > Streptomyces niveiscabiei. The sequence goes on along the minus strand of NZ_JARAYJ010000060.1, from coordinate 16,255 downwards.
CCGGAGGACCTGTCCATGCGGTTCACCGCCGTCGACGGCGACCGGATGGCGTTCTTCCTCGGCGGGAACCCCGAGCTGTGGCACCGGACAGACCTGACGGCCCATCAGGAACGGTTCCTGCGGCTGCTGGAGCAGGTGATCGCCGACCACGACGCCCGCGTCGGCACCCTGGACCTGCTCTCGCCCACCGAGCGCCAGCGGCTGCTGGCCCAGGGCAACGACACCGCCCCCCACGCCGTGGACAGCGACGTGGTGACGCTCTTCCAGGCCCAGGCGGCCCGCACCCCGCACACGACGGCCGTGGTCGCCCCCGGCGAGGCCGGCGAGGACCGCCGGACCCTGACCTACCGGGAGCTGAACGAGCGGGCCAACCGCCTCGCCCACTGGCTGATCGCCCAGGGCGCCGGCCCCGAGGACCTGGTGGCGCTCGCCGTCCCCCGCGGCCCGGGAGCGGTCGTCGCGATCCTCGCGGTGCTGAAGGCCGGCGCCGCCTACGTGCCCCTGGACACCGACCACCTGGCCGACCGCCTCGCCCACATGCTGGACGACGCCCGCCCCGGCCTCGTCCTGACCACCCTCGCGCTGCGGGACACGCTCCCCGACGCGGGCGAAGCGGCCGTCGTCGCCCTGGACGACCCCGCCCTCACCACCGCCCTCGCCGAACACCCCGCCACCGACCCCACCGACGGCGACCGGGCCCGGCCCCTGCTGCCGGCCCACCCCGCCTACGTCATCTACACCTCCGGCTCCACCGGACGGCCCAAAGGCGTGGTGGTGCCGCACCGCAACGTCGGCCGGCTCTTCGACGCCGCCCGGAAGTGGGTCGACATCGGACCCGGCGACACCTGGACACTGTTCCACTCCTACGCCTTCGACTTCTCCGTGTGGGAGCTGTGGGGGGCGCTGCTGCACGGCGGCACCCTGGTGGCCGTCCCCTTCGACGTCAGCCGAGATCCGGCCCGCTTCCTGCGGCTGCTCGCCCACGAACACGTCACGGTCCTCAGCCAGACCCCCTCGGCGTTCGGGGAACTCCTGCGCGCCCAGGCGGGCGAGACCGACGGCCCGCCCCTGTCCCTGCGGTACGTGGTGTTCGGCGGCGAGGCACTCGACTTCGCCCCGGTGCGCGAGTGGTACCGGCTGCGGCCCCAGGACTCCACGCTCCTGGTGAACATGTACGGCATCACCGAGACGACCGTGCACGTCACCGCCCTGCCCCTGCCGGCCGACCGCACCGACGGCCTGCGGCCCGGCGCCATCGGCGGCCCCCTCACCGACCTGCGCGTCCACGTCCTGGACACGGCACTGAGACTGGTGCCCCAGGGCGTCGCGGGCGAACTCTACGTGGCGGGCCCGGGCCTGGCACGCGGGTACGCGGGCCGCCCGGCGCTGACCGCCGGCCGCTTCGTGGCCTGCCCCTTCGGCGCGCCCGGCGAGCGGATGTACCGCACCGGGGACGTGGTCCGATGGGGCCCCGACGGCCGCCTGGAGTACCTGGGCCGAGCCGACCAGCAGGTCAAGATCCGCGGCTTCCGCATCGAACCCGGCGAGATCGAGGCCGCGCTGCTGCGCCACCCGCAGATCGCGCAGGCCGCGGTCACCGTCCACGAGGACCCGTCCGGAACCCGGCGCCTGGTCGCCCACCTCGTCCCCGCCGGCCCCGCCCCGGACCCCGCCGCCGTACGCGAGTTCGCCGCACACCGGCTGCCCGACTACATGGTGCCCGCCGCGTACGTGACGCTCCCCGAACTGCCCCTGACCCCGAACGGGAAGCTGGACCGGCGCGCGCTGCCCGCCCCCGGCCGCACCGCACAGGCCACGGCACGCCCGGCCCGTACCCCGCAGGAGGAGGCGCTGTGCACCCTGTTCACCGACCTCCTCGGCCTGCCCGCCGTCGGCGTCGACGACGACTTCTTCGCCCTCGGCGGCGACTCCCTGCTCGCCATGCGCCTCGCGGCAGGCGTCCGCACGGTCCTCGGCGCCGACCTCTCCGTACGGGACGTCTTCGAGGCCCGCACCCCGGCCGCCCTGGCCGGAGCGACCGGCCGCGGCCTCCCGCCCCGCCCGCCCCTGGTGCGCACGGCACGGCCGAAACGGCTGCCGCTGTCCTTCGCCCAGAACCGCCTGTGGTTCCTGGACAACCTGGACGGCTCCGGCAGCGCCTACCACATCCCGCTCGCCGTACGGCTGACGGGCGAACTGGACCCGGCGGCCCTGGAGGCCGCGCTCGCCGACGTCACGGACCGGCACGAGATCCTGCGGACGGTCTTCCCCGCCGATGCCGGAAAGCCCTGGCAGCGGATCCTCCCGGCGGACCGGGCCCGCCCGCACCTGACGGTCTGCGACGCCGCCCCCGACACCGTCGCGCAGCTCCTGGCCGACGAGGTCGCGCGCCCCTTCGACCTCGCCCGGGAAACCCCCCTGCGGGCACGCCTGCTGCGGACCGCCGCCGACGAGCACGTCCTGCTGATCCTGCTGCACCACATCGCCGCCGACGGCTGGTCGATGGGCGTCCTCATCCGCGAACTCGGCACCGCCTACCAGGCACGCCTCGAAGGAAACGCCCCGCAATGGCCGCCGCTCCCCGTCCAGTACGCGGACTACACCCTCTGGCAGCACGGACTCCTCGGCCCGAAGACGAAGGACAGCGCACCCGCACAGGAACAGGCGGACTTCTGGCGGCGCACCCTGGACGGCATCCCCGAATGCGCCGACCTGCCCTGCGACCGCGCACGCCCCGCCACGGCCGGCCGCGACGGCGCCGTGCTGGAACTGCACTGGCCCCCCGCCCTGCACCAGGGGATCACCGACCTCGCCCGCGAGAGCGGCGCCAGCGTCTTCATGGTCCTCCAGGCCGCGCTCGCCGCCGTCCTGACCCGGCTCGGCGCGGGAGAGGACATCGTGCTCGGCGCACCCGTCGCCGGGCGCGGCCAGGACGAACTCGACGGGCTCATCGGATTCTTCGTCAACACACTCGCCCTGCGCACCGACACCAGCGGCAACCCCGCCTTCCGCGACCTGCTGCGCCGCGTCCGCGACGCCGACCTCGACGCCTACGCCCACCAGGACCTGCCCTTCGAACGCCTCGTCGACCTGCTCAGCCCCGCCCGCAGCCTCGCCCACCACCCGGTCTTCCAGGTGATGCTGGCCGTCGACAACACCGCACGCCCGCCGCTGACCCTCCCCGGCGTCGAGGCCCGGTACGAGCACGTCCTGCCCACCGAGGCCAAGTTCGACCTCTCCTTCAACTTCGCCGAGACCCGCGACAGCGACGGCCCCGGCGGCATCCGCGGCACCCTGCACTACCGCACCGACCTCTTCGACGAGTCCACGGCGAGGTCGTTCGCCGACCGCCTGGAACGCTTCCTGGAGCAGGCCGTGGCCGACCCCGGCACCCGGCTCGCGGCGGCCGACCTGCTCGGCGCCGACGAACTGCGCCTCCTGGACGCCTGGAACGACTCCGCCCACCCGATCCCGGACGCCGACTGGACCCGCCTCTTCGAGGAGCGGGCGGCACAGACCCCGGACGCCGTCGCCCTGGTCAGCCCCGACGAGGACGCCGCCCCCGTGTCCTACCGGGCACTGAACGAGCAGGCCAACCGGCTCGCCCACTGGCTGCTGCGCTGCGGCACGGGCCCCGAGGACGTCGTCGCCGTCGCCGTACCGCGCGGGATACGCATGGTGGTCGCCGTCCTCGCCGTCCTCAAGGCGGGCGCCGCCTACCTGCCGGTCGACCCCGGCCACCCCGCCGAGCGCGTCGCCTACCTGCTGCGCGACGGACGCCCCGGGCTGGTGCTCGCCACCGCCGACACCGCCGCGAGCCTCCCCGCCGTCGACGGGGTGGGCGTCGTGGCCGTCGACACCCCGGACGCCGTCCGGGAGCTGAGCGGGCTGCCGGCCACCGACCCCACCGTCGCAGACCTGCCGCGCCCGCTGCTGCCGGCCCACCCCGCCTACGTCGTCCACACCTCCGGCTCGACCGGCCGCCCCAAGGGCGTGGTGATCCACCGCCGCGGGCTCGTCGACTTCACGCAGTGGCTGCAACGCGAGTACCGGCTCGCGCCCGAGGACCGCATGCTCCACAAGTCGCCGGTCACCTTCGACGCCTCGGTGATCGAACTGCTGTGGCCGCTGACCACGGGCGCGGCCGTCGTGCTGGCGCGGCCCGGCGGCCAGCAGGACCCGCGCTACATCGCCCAGGTCATCGCAGCCGAGGCCGTCACCGCCGTGCACTTCGTGCCGTCGATGCTGGAGGTCTTCACCCAGGAGCCCGCCGCCGCGCGCTGCACCGGGCTGAAATGGGTGATGTGCGGCGGCGAGGCCCTGCCCGCCGCGACCGTCACCGCCGCCACCGACCTGCTGGGGACACCGGTCCACAACACCTACGGGCCCACCGAGACCACCGTCTTCGTCTCCGCCTGCCAGGCCCTGCCCGGCGAGGCGGTGACCGTCGGCCGGCCCGTGTCCAACACCCGCCTGCACGTCCTCGACGCCGCGCTGCGGCCGGTACCGCCGGGGGTCGCGGGGGAGCTGTACGTCGCCGCCGAAGGGCTCGCGCGCGGGTACGCCGGCCGCGCCGCGCTGACCGCCGAGCGCTTCGTGGCCAGCCCGTTCGGCTCCGGGGAGCGCATGTACCGGACCGGGGACGTGGTGCGCCGGCGCGGCGACGGGCAACTGGAGCACCTGGGACGCACGGACGAACAGGTCAAGATCCGCGGGGTGCGCATCGAACCGGGCGAGGTCGAGGCCGCCCTGCTGCGCCACGAGGCCGTCGGCCAGGCGGCCGTCACCGTGCACGTGGACGCCGCGGGCACCAAACGGCTCGTCGGATACCTGGTACCGGCTCGCGGCACCCTGGACGCGGCGGAGGTCCGCCGGTTCGTCGCCGGCCTGCTGCCGGACGCCCTGGTGCCCGCCCTGTGCGTCGCCCTCGCCGAGCTGCCGCTGTCGCCGAACGGGAAGCTGGACCGGCGGGCGCTGCCCGCGCCGGACTTCACCCCGACGGCCGGCCGCGCACCCCGCACCCCGCGCGAAGAGGTGCTGTGCGGACTGTTCGCCGACCTCCTCGCCCTGCCCCGCGTCGGCGCCGACGACGACTTCTTCACCGTTGGCGGGGACAGCATCCTGTCGATCCAGCTCGTCAGCGGGGCCCGGGCCCAGGGCCTGGCGATCTCGGTCCGGGACGTCTTCGAGCACAAGACACCCGCCCGGCTGGCCGCCGTCGCCACGGACGCCGAGCAGGACGCCGCGAACACCGACGACGGAACCGGAGCCGTGCCGCTGACCGCCGTCATGCACGAGCGGCTGCACCACGGCGGCTCCATAAGGGAGTTCAACCAGACCCTGCTGCTCGTGACCCCGCCGGACACCGACGAGGCCCGTCTCGCGGCGGCGCTCGGCCTGCTGCTCGACCACCACGACACCCTGCGGCTGCGGATCACGAACGCACCGCAGCAGCCCGGCGAACTGCACATCGCGCCGCCCGGCTCCACCGACCCCGCGACCTGCCTCACCCGCGTCGACGTCACCCGCCTCCACGCCGGCCCCACACCCGCGGGCATCTGGAGCGAGGAGCGCCAGCAGGTCGTCCGCGCCGAGGCCGAGGCCGCACGCGGACGCCTCGACCCGTACGCGGGCCGGGTCGTCCAGGCCGTCTGGTTCGACGCCGGGCCGGGCGAACCGGGCCGGCTGCTGCTGGTCGTCCACCACCTCGCCGTCGACGCCGTGTCCTGGGGCATCCTCCTGCCGGACCTGGCCCGCGCCTGGGACCTGGCCACCGGCACCGACGGCGCCCGGCCCCTCGACCCGGTCCCCACCTCGTTCCGCACCTGGGCCCGCGCGCTCACCGCCGAGGCCGTCCGGCCCGCCCGGGCCGCCGAACTCCCGTACTGGCGCACTGTCCTGAACGACGTCGAACCCCTGCCCGGCGGCGAGGGCGCGCCCTCCCACGCCACGCTGACCCTCTCGCGCGAAGAGACGCTCCCCCTGCTCACCGACCTCCCGGCCGCCTTCCACGCCACCGTCGAGGACCTCCTGCTCACCGCCCTGACCATGGCCTTCCAGCGCTGGCGCGGACCCCGCCCGCTGGTCGTCACCCTGGAGAGCCACGGCCGGCAGGCCGTCGACAGCATGCCGCGCTCCCTCGACCTCTCCCGCACCGTCGGCTGGTTCACCGTGTGCCGCCCGGTCCGCCTCGACCTCGGCCCGCTCGACGCCACCCGCGACACCCCCGAGGGCCCGGCGGTCGGCCAGGCCGTCAAACACGTCAAGGAACTCGTACGCCAGGCCCCCGACAAGGGACTCGGCTACGGACTGCTGCGCCACCTCAACCCCGACACCGCCCCCCACCTCGCCGGACTGCCCCACCCGCCGGTCACCTTCAACTACCTGGGCCGCGTCCCCCGAGCCGCGGCGGCGAGCACCCCGTGGACCCGCGCCCCCGAAACACACGGCCTCGCCGCCGAACCGCCCGGGGCGACCACGAGCTACGGCATCGAGATCAACACCGTCGCCTACGAGGACGGCACAGGCCCCGTCCTCCAGGCCACCCTGTCCGCCCCCGCCACCACCCTCGCGGCCGGCGAACTCGACCGCCTGGCCACCCTGTGGCACACCGCCCTCACCACCGTCGTCACCGGCGCGAGCCATCCCGACGCCGGCGGCCGTACCCCTTCCGACATGCCGCTCGTCTCCCTCGACCAGCGGCAGATCGACGATCTCGAAAGCGTCTGGCGCGCCCTGAACCCCGGGAACTGACCGCGCCCGCGCACCCCCCTCCCCCCACGAAAGGACCGGACATGGAATTCGGGATCGAGGACGTCTGGCCGCTCGCACCGCTACAGGAAGGGCTGCTGTTCCACGCGGAGTACGAGGCCGAGGGAGGTGACGTCTACAACCGGCAGATGAGCATCGACCTGGAAGGCGAGACCGACCCCGCCGCCTGGCACGCCGCCGCCGTGACGCTGCTGCGCCGCCACCCCAACCTGCGGGCCGGATTCCTGACGATGGGCGCGAGCGGCCCCGTGCAGGTCGTGGCGAAGGACGTCACCGTGCCCTGGCGCGAGGTCGACGTCTCGCACGAGAACGTGGAGACGGCCGAGGAACGGGCGCGCGCCGTGGCGCGGGAGGAGTACCGGACCCGCTTCGACATGGCCCGGCCGCCGCTGGTCAGATTCGCCCTGCTGCGCCTCGGCAAGCACCGCCACCGCCTGGTGCTGACCAACCATCACATCCTGTGGGACGGCTGGTCGCTGCCCCTGCTGGTGCGGGACCTGACAGCCCTGTACGAGCGGGGCGGCGACGACACCGGGCTGGCACCCGCCCCCTCCTACCGCGCGTACGTGGCATGGCTGGCGGGCCAGGACCGGGACGCGGCCCCCGAGGCGTGGCGCCGGGCGCTGGCGGGACTGCCCGCGCCGACGCTGCTCGCTCCCGGGCACGAGGTCGCCCGCAGCGCGGTCCGGCGCGGGCTGGTCACCCACCGCTTCCCCGAGGCCCTGACCGGCCGGCTGGCGGCCTGGGCGCGGGAGCGGGGCGTCACCGTCAACACCGTGATGCAGATGTGCTGGGCGCTGCTGCTGTCCGGGATGACGGGACGCGACGACGTGGTCTTCGGCATCACCGTCTCGGGCCGGCCCGCCGAACTGCCCGGCGTCGACTCCATGGTGGGCCTGTTCATCAACACCCTCCCCCTGCGGGTGAGGCTGCGCGCCGACGAACCGGTCGGCGACCTCGCGGCCCGCCTCCAGGGCGAACAGGCGGCCCTCCTGCCCCACCAGCACCTGGGCCTCTCCCACATCCAGCGCCTCGCCGGCACCGGCACGAGCGGCGACCTGTTCGACACGGTGATGGTCTTCCAGAACTATCCGCACGCCGGCCAGGAGTACTCCACCCCGGCCGCGAAACTCACCGTCACCACCACGGGCGGCGACTCCCCGCACTACTCCCTGGCCCTGACCGTCGTACCGGACTCCGCGCTCCTGCTGCGGCTCGACCACCGCGCCGACCTGTTCGACGAACCGGCGGTGGCGGACCTGGCGGCCCGCCTGGAGCGCCTCGTCGAGCAGGTCGTCGCCGACCCGCGGGCCCGGGCCGGACAGCTGGACCTGCTCGGCGAGGACGAACGCCGGCTGCTGCTGGCGGAACGGACCGGCGCCGCGGACGACCTGCTCGCCGGCGGCTGGACGGAACTGTTCCAGGCCCAGGTGGACCGCACCCCGGACGCGGTGGCGCTGGCCGCCCCCGACGAGGACGAAGGGCCGCTGACCTACCGGGAGCTGGACGAGCGCGCGAACCGGCTCGCGCACTGGCTGACCCGCAAGGCGGTGGGCCCGGAGGACATCGTCGCGATCGCGGTCCCGCGCGGCGTACGGATGATGGTCGCGACCCTCGCCGTCCTGAAGGCCGGCGCCGCCTACCTGCCGCTCGACCCGGACCACCCCGCCGACCGGATCACCGCCATGCTCCAGGACGTGCGCCCCCGCCTCGCGCTCGCCACCACCGCGACCGCCGGCGCCCTGCCCGCCGACGCCGGCATCCCGGTCACCGTCCTCGACGCACCGGAGACCACCGACGCCCTGGCCGCACTCCCGGCGACCCGCCCCACCGACGAGGACCGCACCAGCCCCCTGCGCGACACCCACCCCGCGTACGTCATCTTCACCTCCGGGTCCACCGGCGGCCCCAAGGGCGTGGTCGTCCCCCACCGGGGCCTCGCCAACTACGTGCGCTGGTTGCAGGGGACCTGCCGGCTGACGCCCGACGACCGGGTCCTGCTGAAGACACCGGTCACCTTCGACGGCTCGGTGATCGAACTGTTCTGGCCGCTGACGGTGGGCGCGCGGCTGGTGCTCGCCCGGCCCGGCGGGCACCAGGACGCGCACTACCTCACCGAACTCATCGCCGCCGAACGGGTGACGTGCGTGCAGTTCGTCCCGTCGATGCTGGACGTGTTCGTCGACGAACCGGACGCGGCCCGCTGCACGAGCCTGCGCCAGGTGCTGTGCGGCGGCGAGGCACTGCCCCAGGACGTCGTCGACCGCGTGACCCGGCTCCTGCCGGTCGAGGTCTACAACCTGTACGGCCCGACCGAGGTCACCGTGGACGCCACCGGCGGCCGGGTGTACCCGGACACCGACGACGGCGTACCGATCGGCCGCCCGGTCGCCAACACCCGCCTGTACGTCGTGGACACGGCCCTGCGCCTGGTCCCCGCAGGAGTACCGGGCGAGCTGTACGTCGCCGGCGCGGGCCTCGCCCGCGGCTACGCCGGCCGCCCCGGGCTGACCGCCGGCCGCTTCGTGGCCTGCCCCTTCGAACCGGGCGGCGAACGGATGTACCGCACCGGGGACCTCGTACGGCGCCGCCCGGACGGCCAGCTGGAGTACCTGGGCCGGGCCGACGACCAGGTCAAGATCCGCGGCTTCCGCATCGAGCCGGGCGAGATCGAGACGGCCCTCCTGCGCCACCCGGACGTCCGGCAGACGGCGGTCGTCGTCCGCGAGGACCGGCCCGGCTCCGGACGCACCCTGGTCGCCTACCTCGTCCCCGCCGCACCCGCCGGAGCCGGCGCCCGCACGGCGCACCTGGACACGGCGTCCGTACGGGACCTCGCGATGCGCGCCCTGCCCGACTACATGGTCCCGACGGCGTTCGTCGTGCTGAAGGCCCTCCCGCTGACGGCCAACGGGAAGCTGGACCGGCGGGCGCTGCCCGCACCCGACGCCACCGCCCTGGTCACGCTGCGCCCGCCGCGCACCCCCCAGGAAGAAGTCCTGTGCGGGGTGTTCGCCGAACTCCTCGGCCTGCCACGGGTGGGCGTCGACGACGACTTCTTCGCGCTCGGCGGCCAGTCGCTGCTGGTCATGCGGCTCGTCGCACGGACCCGGGCACTGCTGGGCGCCGAACTCTCCGCGCGGGACGTCTTCAGGGCCCCGACCGTCGCCGGCCTCGCCCAGCTCCTCGTCCGCGGCGACTCGGCGCGCCCGGCGCCGACCCCGGCACGACGCCCCGAGCGGGTGCCCCTGTCGTTCGCCCAGCGCCGCCTGTGGTTCCTCTACCAGCTCGAAGGCCCCAGCACCACCTACAACGTCCCCCTGACCCTGCGGCTGTCCGGCCGCCTCGACCGCACGGCCCTTCAGGCGGCCCTCGCCGACGTCGTCGCACGGCACGAAAGCCTGCGGACGGTGTTCGCCGAGGTGGACGGCGTACCCCACCAGCGCATCCTGGACGCCGGCCAGGCGCGTCCCGCACTGCGGGTGAGCGAGACCGACGCCGCCGACCTCGACACGCGGCTGGCCGAGGCGGCGCAGTACCGCTTCGACCTGGGCACCGAGATGCCGCTGCGCGCCGAACTGTTCACCCTGGGCCCCGACGAACAGGTCCTCCAGGTGCTGGTGCACCACATCGCCAGCGACGGCTGGTCCATGACGCCGCTCGCCCGCGACCTGGCCGCCGCCTACGCGGCACGCTGCCAGGGCCTGGCTCCCGACTGGCCCGACCTGCCCGTGCAGTACGCGGACTTCACGCTGTGGCAGCGCGACCTGCTCGGCGAGGAGTCCGACCCCGACAGCCTGTACGCCCGCCAACTGGCCTACTGGAAGCGGCAGCTGGCCGGACTCCCCGAGCACATCCGGCTGCCGGCCGACCGGCCCCGGCCACCGGTGGCGTCGCACCGCGGCGACATCGCCGGGGTCGAGCTGAGCCCGGACCTGCACGCCGGGCTCGCGGACCTGTGCCGGCGCACCGGCAGCAGCATGTTCATGGTCCTGCAAGCCGCGCTCGCGGCCCTGTTCACCCGGCTCGGCGCGGGCACCGACATCCCCGTCGGCAGCCCCATCGCCGGCCGCACCGACCAGGAACTCGACGAACTGGTCGGCTGCTTCGTCAACACCCTGGTGCTGCGCACCGACACCTCGGGCGATCCGACGTTCAGCGAACTGCTGGCGCGCGTCCGGGAGAACGCGCTCGCGGCGTACACCCACCAGGACATGCCGTTCGACAACCTCGTCGAGGCCCTCAACCCCGCGCGGACCCTGTCGTACAACCCGCTCTTCCAGACGATCCTGGCGCTCCAGAACGTGCCGCTCGGCGAGTTCGACCTGCCGGGGCTGCACGTGTCCACCGTGCCCATGCCCCTCCGGACCGCCAAGTTCGACCTGGTCCTCAACCTGCGCGAACGCCACCGGCCCGACGGCGGCCCCGGCGGCATCACCGGAGCCGTCGAGTACGCCACCGACCTGTTCGACCCCGGCACCGTCGAGACGCTGGTCGCCCGCTGGACGCGCCTGCTCGAAGCCGTAGTCGCCGACCCCGACACGGCCGTGACCCGCATCGACGTCCTCACCGACGACGAACGCGCGCGCCTGCTCAACGCGCCCGCGGACGAGACCGGGTTCGTCATCCCGAAGGCGTTCGAGGCGCGGGCGGCCCTGGCACCGGACGCGGTCGCGGTGACGGCCGGGGACGTGACGCTCACCTACGGCGAACTCGACCGCCGGGCCAACCGGTTCGCGCACCTGCTGCGCGAGCGCGGGGTCGGCCCCGAACAGCTCGTCGCGCTCGTCCTGCCCCGCTCACCCGAACTCGTCGTGGCGGTGCTGGGCGTCCTCAAGGCAGGCGCGGCCTACCTGCCGGTCGACCCGGAGTATCCGCGCTCACGCGTCGAGTTCATGCTCGGCGACGCCCGCCCCGCCCTGATCGTCGACGACCCGAGCACCGTGCGCGAGACGCAGGCATACCCGCCGACCGCCCCCGAGGTGGCGGTCGACGCCCGGCAGCCCGCGTACGTGATCTACACGTCGGGCTCGACCGGCCGGCCCAAGGGCGTGGTGGTCAGCCACGCGGGGGTCGGCGCCCTCCATGCGGCCACCGTCGAACGGCTGGCCATCGACGCGAGCAGCCGCATCCTCCAGTTCGCCTCGCCGAGCTTCGACGCGTCGTTCTGGGACCTCACCAACGCCCTGCTGTCCGGCGCCGCCCTGGTCCTAGCCCCGGCCGCCGAACCCCTGAGCGCCCTCACCGACCGGCGCCTCGCCGTGACGCACGCCCTGGTGCCCCCGTCGGTCCTGGCGGCCGTGGCCGACGACGACGTCCCCGCGTCGACGACCCTGGTGGTCGGCGGCGAGGCGTGCCCGCCCGGCCTGGTGGAACGCTGGTCGCCCGGCCGGCGGCTCATCAACGCCTACGGCCCGACCGAGGCCACGGTGTGCGCCACCATGAGCGGGCCGCTCTCCGCGACCGGCCCGACCCCGCCCCCGATCGGCCGGCCCATCGCCGGCACCCACGCCGTCGTCCTGGACGCCGCCCTGCGGCCGGTGCCGACGGGGGTGGCCGGCGAGTTGTACGTGGCCGGACCGGGGCTGGCCCGCGGGTACCTCGGCCGGCCGGGCCTGACCGCCGAACGGTTCGTCGCCGCCCCGTACGGCCCGCCCGGGGCGCGGATGTACCGCACGGGAGACGTGGTGCGGTGGCGGCGCGACGGAGAACTGGAGTTCCTCGGACGCGCCGACGAACAGGCCAAGGTCCGCGGCTTCCGCATCGAGCCCGGCGAGATCGAGGCGGCCCTCGCGGCCCACCCCCGGCTGGCGCAGGCCAAGGTGATCGTCCGGGAGGACCGGCCCGGCGACCGACGGCTCGTCGCCTACGCCGTCGCCAAGCAGACCGAGGAGACCAGCGAGACCGGGGCGTCGGCCGACGACCTCCGCGCCCACCTGCGCGAGCACCTCCCGGAGTACCTGGTGCCCTCGGCGATCGTGCTGCTGGACCGGCTGCCCCTGACCCCCAACGGCAAGGTCGACCGCGATGCCCTGCCGGCCCCGGAACCGGGCGACCGGACCCCCCGGGACCAGCCCCTCACCGCACGCCAGCGAACCCTGTGCGACCTCTTCGCCCACACCCTGGGCGTGCGGGAGGCCGGACTCCACGACGGATTCTTCGCGCTCGGCGGACACTCGCTCCTCACGGTCCGGCTCGTCCGCGCGATCAACCAGCGCTTCGGCACGGCCCTCCCCCTGAACGTGGTCTTCGAGCACGAGACCCCGGCAGCCCTGGACGCCCTGCTCGGTACCGGCGACACGGCCCGGACCGAGACCCAGGCGCTGCCCGACCTCGCCGCCGAGATCTCCCTCGACCCGTCGATCACCGCGCCGGACGGCTACGACACCCCGGACCCCGCCGCGCCGGACGCCGTCCTGCTGACCGGGGCCACCGGGTTCGTGGGGTCCTTCATCCTCCGGGAGGTCCTGGAACGCACCACCGCCGACGTCCACTGCCTGGTCCGGGCCGCCACCCCGGCCGACGCGCTCGCGCGACTGCGGCGCGGCCAGGAACGCTACGGCCTGTGGGACGACCGGTTCGCCGCCCGGATCGTCCCGGTCCCCGGCGACCTCGCGCAGCCGCTGCTCGGACTGTCCGCCGACCGGTTCGACGACCTCGCCCGCCGGATCGACGTGATCTACCACAACGGGGCCCGGGTCAACCACCTGGAGTCCTACGGGCAGTTGCGCGCCGCGAACGTCTCCGGCGTACAGGAGGTGTTCCGCCTCGCGGCCCGCCACCGGATCAAGCCCGTGCACCAGATCTCCACGGTCGGCACCCTGGCCGCCGCTCCCGGCGAGGACCCCGACACGCTGCCCGAGGACTGGCTGAGCCCGCCGGACGCCCTCGGGACCAACGGCTACGTGTGCACCAAGTGGGTCGGGGAGGGCATCGGCCGGCTGGCCCGCGACCGCGGCATGCCGACCGCGACGTACCGGCTGGCCCGGATCAGCGGCCACAGCGAGACCGGGGCCATGGGACCCGACGACGCGTTCTGGCACAAGGTGCGCGCCTGCGCCGAGATCGGGGCCCGGCCCGTGCGCGACGACGGCACCGTCGAACGGCAGAACCTGGTGCCGGTGGACTTCGCCGCGCGCGCCTTCGTCCACCTCGCCCTCACCCAGCGGCCCGACGGCCGGTCCTACAACATCGCGGCCCCCGCCGGGACCGCCGCGGACGCGGTGCTCGACCACGCGCAGGAGTTCGGGTACCCGATGGAGCGGGTCTCCCCGTCCGTCTGGCGCAAGCGCGTGGAGAACGCCGCCGCCGAGACGCCCGTCTCCCGCACCGGGTCCGTCCACGCCGTCGCCCTGCTCGGCAGCGGCACCCGCGCCGCGCCGGGCAACCTTCCCACCCGCTACGACCGGCGCAACCTCCTCGCGGGGCTCGCCGGCTCCGGCTGGGACGTCCCGGAGGTCGGCCCCGAGATCCTCGACCGGTACTTCGCCTACTTCGTGGCCGCCGGGCTGCTGGCGCCGCCCGCCCGCTCGTAGCGGCTCGGGTCTCTGCCACGGCCGCCACCCGGTCACGGTGGCGGCCGTGGAGGCGCTACCAGGGCCCTGATGGGAGCGCTCCCAAATAGTGGGTACAGGAGGCGTGACCGGGAGCGGTTCCGGCCGCATGATTGGCATGAACCCGACCGACGGCACGGGAATCGCGAGGTCGGGACCGTCGACGTGCCGGCCGTCGGGCCCGGCACCAGGGAGGCCACCGTGACCACCGCCCCTCGCGCGCGACGCACCCGCCGACGATCACTGCGCACGGCGGTCCTGGGCGTGCTCCTGCTCGTCCCGTCGTTCCTGCCCGGCCTGTCGTCCCCGCCCGCCGCCGCATCGGTCACCCGGGCCGCCCTCGCGGACGCGGCGGACACCACCGGCAACGCCACGCACTTCGACGGCCTCGGAGCGCCGTACGGCGGCTGCGGAGTACCGCAGGCACAGCTGGAGTCCCAGCACTTCGTGGCGCTCAACGTGTGGAACACGCCGGGCAGTTACACCGGTCAGCCCACCGCGCGCCCGATCCCCTCCGGCGACGCCGCCCGCATGGGACTGTTCGCCAACGGCCACAACTGCGGACGCTGGGTCCGCGTGACCATCGGCGACTACTGCACCGGCGTCAACGACGGCGCGGCGGGCCAGGCGTTCTGCCGCAATGGAAACTGGACGGCGGACCAGTACAACGGCGCCACCCTGGACATGCTGGTCGCCGACAGCTGCGGCGACACCAACGCCTGGTGCCGGGACGACCCGTACCACCTGGACCTGGCCACCCGCTCGCTCAACGCCTTCCAGCTCGGCGGGCGGCCGGTGGCGGACATGTACCCGGGCCGCTGGAACAACCGGCACGTCTCCTGGTCGTTCATCCCGGCACCCGGCTACTCCGGCGACATCGGGATCGGCTTCGTCCAGAACGCCGCCTCCTGGTGGCCCACCATCGACGTCACCCGCCTGCCCAACGGCATCCACGGCGTGGAGTACTACGACGGCACCGCGTGGACGCCGGCCGCCATGGTCAGCGACCTGGGACAGCAGTACACGATCGGCCCGAACTCCGCGGGCGGCTCGACCTACACCGTCCGGGTCCGTGACGCCGACGACCGGCTCGTCCAGGGCGGCCGGACGTACACCTTCGCCCTGCCGGGCTCCTGCTCCTCCGGCTGCCCCCAGCCGTACACCGGCGTCGGCTACACCACCAGCGACGGCGGCAGCGGGTCGCTGGAGGCGCCGGCGAACCTCGCGGTGACCGCGACCACCGCCACCAGCGTCTCGCTGTCCTGGAGCGCCTCGCCCGGTGCCGCCGGCTACACCGTCCACCGCGACGGGCAGCCGGTGGGCAGCCCCACCGGCACGACCTTCACCGACACCGGCCTGACCGCCGCGACCTCCTACACCTACACGGTCACGGCGCGCGACAGCGCGGGAGGCACGTCCGCCGCCTCGGTCGCCGTCCCGGCCACCACGCAGGGCTCGGGGAGTAGCTCCGGCTGCACCGCCACCACCAGGGTGGTCAGCTCCTGGTCCGGCGGCTTCACCGGCGAGGTGACGGTCACCAACACCAGCACCGCCACCAGCACAGGCTGGCGGGTCGGCTGGAGCTGGCCCGGCGCCCAGAAGGTGACGACCGCCTGGAGCACCCGGCTGACGCAGTCGGGCTCCTCGGTCACCGGCTCGAACGCCGACTACAACGCCGCGATCCCGCCCTCCGGCAAGACGACCTTCGGCTTCAACGCCACCGGCGACTCCACCGGCCTGCCCGGCACCGCCGTCTGCACCCTCACCTGAACGACGCGCCCCCGGGTCCGGGACGGAGCACACCCGCCCCGGACCCGGACCGCGACTCGTACCCCCCGTTACCTTCTAGACGGCCTCGATCATGAGGCTCCCGGCCTTCTGGCCCGGCATGACTTTTGCCCCCTGTCGACCATGACCCGGGGGGTGGTGTC